>CAJASG010000212.1 GCA_903944555.1 uncultured beta proteobacterium | reverse complement strand
ATGCCATGGCGGGGGTGAATGGGCCTTTGTACGCCGCCATTCTCATGGACTGCCAAATGCCAATCATGGATGGTTTTGAGGCCACCGCCGCCATCCGTACCTCCGAGCGGATGAGGGCTGGGTTGCGCATCCCCATCATTGCCATGACCGCCAACGCGATGCAAGGCGACCGCGAGCGCTGCATCACCGCAGGGATGGACGACTATGTCAGCAAGCCAATTGCCCCCGATCAGCTGAACAAGGTGCTGGCCCAATGGGCGGGTGCGCCCGTCCACACCGGCGCCGCGAAGCGGGAGCCGGTTTACGTGCCCGCAGTCACATCGGCAATGGAAACGGCAGCCACACCGGCAACAGCGGCTCCTTTGCAGGTGATCGACTTTGCCCGTTTGGAAGACTACTTTGGGGATGACCCTGAACTCATCGCCAGCTTGCTGGAATTATTCCAGAGCACCACGGTTGGGTTGTTGGAGAAGCTGCAACTGGCGATAGAACAGCAAGACCAAAACGCGGTCATGGCCTTGAGCCACGAAGCCAAAGGCTCCAGTGGCAACTTGGGCATAGAGCGCATGGCCCACATTGCCGCCCAGTTAGAAGACGCATCTTCCAATGCCGATTGGCCGCTGGCAAAAGACCTGTGTGCCGAGCTGCATGCCGCGTTTGAATTGCTGCTGGGCGTGCTGGCGGAGTCGCAGTAGACTGGCCAACTCTCAAGACGCTGCAATACCACTTCCCGCCCATGGATGTCACTGTGAAACGGCCCAATATTCTCATCGTCGAAGATGAAATCATCATTGCCCGCGACATCCAGGCGCAGCTGGTGGGCATGGGCTATGCGGTGGCCGGGCATGTGGTGTCCGGGCAGGAGGCTGTTGCATCGGCGGATGCACTGCGGCCAGATCTGGTGCTGATGGATATTCAGCTGGCTGGCTCCATGGACGGCATCGTCGCGGCCCAAGCCATTCGCGACCAGTTTTTCATTCCAGTGGTCTTTCTGTCCGCCTTTGCCGCCGACGCCATCATTGCCCGGGCCAAGCTTACGGAGCCGTATGGCTACATCCTCAAGCCGTTTTCTGAGCGCGAACTCCACACCGTGATCGAAATGGCGCTGTACAAACACCAGGCGGAGTCCAAGCTGCGTGAAAACGCGCGCCAGTTGCGGGCGCTCTCCCGGCGCGTGCTGGAGGCGCAAGAGACCGAGCGCAGACGCGTAGCGGTGGAGCTGCACGACGAAATCGGACAATCCCTCACCGCCGTCAAAATCAACTTGCAGGCCCACCAGCGGTTCAAGGAGCAAACGTCGGAACAGCTCAATGCCGAGAACCTGTGCATTGTCGAAGCCGCCTTGCAGCAAGTGCGCCGTTTGGCATTGGCCCTGCGCCCCTCCATGCTGGACGACCTTGGCTTGGTGCCCGCCTTGCGTTGGACTGCCGAGCAGGCGGCCGCACGCAGTGGATTTTCCGTGACGGTGCTCGCGCAAGAAAATGAAACCCAGGAGCGCCTGTCCAGCGAATTGGAAATCGTGTGCTACCGCATTGTTCAAGAGGCGCTCACCAACATCGCGCGCCACGCCAATGCCCAGCAAGTGGTGATTGAACTGCGCAACGATGCTGCGGTGCTGACGCTGACGGTGCAGGATGACGGTGGCGGATTTGACCCCGCGGCAACGCACCGGCAGGCGCTGGGCGGCGAGAGTCTGGGCGTCCTGGGCATGAAAGAGCGTGCCCATCTCATTGGCGGTGAACTGAGCATTGAGTCGCAGCCGGCCAAAGGTTGCACGGTGCTGCTGCGTTGTCCCCTGCGCTTTGCGGAGTCCGTTGCATGAAGCCGGCCCGTGTGTTGCTGGCGGATGACCACACCTTGGTGCGCGCAGGTCTGCGCAAGTTGCTGGAGTCCATGCCCCAGATTGAAGTGGTGGGTGAGGCCGATGACGGACGCAAGGCGGTCGCCATGGCGGAGCAGCTGCAGCCGGACCTGGTGCTGATGGATATTTCCATGCCCGGAATTACTGGCCTGGAGGCCACGTCGCGCCTGCACAAAGCCTGGCCCAAAATGCGGGTCATGGTGTTGTCCATGCACCAAAACGAAGAGTACGTTCGTCAGGCATTGCGCTATGGTGCGGCGGCCTACCTCCTTAAAGACGCGGCCCCGCAAGAGTTGGAAAGGGCGATACAGGCCGTGCTGCAGGGCGAAACCTATCTCAGTCCCGTGCTGGCCACGCGGGTGACATTGGCCCAGGCGCAGTCCCAAAATGGCGAGCAGGCCCCAACCGAGCAGCTGACTCCGCGCCAAGTCGTGGTGCTGCGCATGGTGGTGCAGGGGCATAGCTCCAAAGAAATTGCACGCGTTTTGGACGTGTCCGTCAAAACGGTCGACTCTCACCGTACCAGTCTCATGAAACAACTTGATATTCATGAGGTCACCGGTTTGGTGCGCTACGCCATGCGCACAGGCCTGATTTCATCGGGCCATTGAAGCCCCCTTTTTTACCGCCAAAACTCAGGTATTGACCTGATACCGCCCGGT
>CAJASG010000211.1 GCA_903944555.1 uncultured beta proteobacterium | reverse complement strand
TGGCGCATGGCCACAGCCTGCCTGGACCAACCGGTGCAGGCGCTAGAGCGGTTGGAGCATGACTACATTCACCAACACTACGAGACTGTTCCTGGTCAAAAACGACCCAGTGCCGAGTTTGTCAGTGAGCTGTTTGGCAGCAACCTGCGGGCCTTTTACAGCGGGCGGGTGCCCGAGGTTTTGAACCACGCCCGTTACCGGCTGCACATCATCACCTCGCGTGGGCGGCACCTGCTGGGCAACGAACACCATGTGCGCACGCCACTGGGCTATCTCGGGGCCTTTTTAACCAACACCGTGCACCGAAAATCCATGGGCGCGTGGCTGGAGCGGGTGGTGTTTTCGAACTCGCCCTTGCCCTTTGGCACGCAGGACTACCGCACCCGCCAAGTGCCCTTGACCGAGGCCAATTTTGCCGCAGCGCTGCAGGCCAGCTGCTCCATCCCTTTCGTGCTCAAGGCGGTGCAAAACATCCCTGGCGCACCCCCAGGCGCCTACTGGGACGGCGGCATTACCGACTACCACTTGCACCTGAACTACCCTGCGGGCAAGTCTGTTGCTATTAATTCAGGAGCTGCTTACGCAGGTTATACGGGGTCTAGAGGCCTAAATGACCCTAGAAATATCGTACTCTACCCGCATTTTCAAAAAAGCGTGGTGCCGGGCTGGCTGGACAAGCGGCTCACCTGGCGCCACCACGCCACCCACCACCTGGACACCATGCTTCTGCTGGCACCTAACCCCGAGTGGGTCAAAACGCTGCCCAATGGCAAGTTACCCGACCGCACCGATTTCACCCACTACGGCAATGATTTGGCAGCACGGGTCAAGGCCTGGACCACTGCGACCCGCGCCAGCGAGCAACTGGCAGACGAATTCGCGCAGTGGCTGGAGCGTCCAGACATGGCGCGGGTTCAAGCGCTTTAGCCATGCATACCCTTGAGCAGCTGCGCAGCGGAGCGCTGGCGGGAGCCACCCGCGTCAAGCTGGCCTGTGGCCTGACCGAGTTTCCGCGTGAAATTTTTGACCTTGCAGACTCGCTGGAGATACTGGACCTGTCGGGCAATGCGCTCAGCGCGCTGCCAAACGACCTGCCACGCCTGCACAAACTGCGGATCCTGTTTTGCTCAGACAACCAGTTCACCGAGCTCCCCGCCGTGCTGGGGCAGTGCCAGCAGCTCACCATGGTCGGGTTCAAGGCTAACCAGATTCGGCATGTGCCCGCCCAGGCACTGCCGCGCGGCTTGCGCTGGCTGATCCTGACGGATAACCAGGTGCAGGCGCTGCCTGCTGAGATCGGAGAATGCACACAGTTGCAAAAGCTGATGCTGGCTGGCAACCAGTTGCACAGCCTGCCCGCCGAGCTTGCGCATTGCACCCGGCTGGAGTTGGTGCGCATTGCGGCCAACCGCCTCACCGAGTTCCCTGCGGTGTTATTGACGCTGCCCCGGCTTGCGTGGCTGGCTTTTGCCGACAACCCGTTTTGCGCGGCGCTGGAAACCACGGCCTTGAACAACACGGCCACCACCGGTCTTGCCTGGATGCGCCTGCAAATGGGCCATGTGCTGGGGGAGGGCGCCTCGGGTGTGATCCACCATGCGCATTTGCATGGCTTGAGCTTGGGCGCCGCACCGCAGCCTGTTGCCGTCAAGCTTTTCAAGGGGGCCGTCACCAGCGACGGTTTGCCGCAATGCGAGATGGCGGCCTGTATGCGCGCCGGCGTGCACCGCCACTTGATTCCGGTGCTGGGCCGGGTGGTCCATCATCCCAGCGGCGTGAATGGCTTGGTGATGGAGCTTATCGAAACGGAGTTTGTCAACCTGGCTGGGCCA
>CAJASG010000210.1 GCA_903944555.1 uncultured beta proteobacterium | reverse complement strand
GATATTGACGCCCAAGAGCGGCGGCATGGAGTGCGCCCGGGACTTGGCCGAGCAAATGCAGCGGGACGGCAAGGGGCACATGCTGGACCAGTTTGCCAATGAAGACAATCCCCGCATTCATTACGAGACCACCGGCCCGGAACTCTGGGCTGACACGCACGGCAAGATCACCCACTTTTTCAGTGCCATGGGCACCACAGGCACCATCACCGGGGTCTCGCGGTTTTTGAAGGAAAAAAATCCCGCCATTCGCATCGTGGGCGCACAGCCAACCGTGGGCTCCCGCATTCCGGGTATCCGCAAATGGCCGCAGGAGTACATGCCCAAGATTTACGACCCCGCCAATGTGGATGAATTGGTGTCCGTGAGCCAGTCCGATGCGGAAGAAATGTGTCGCCGCCTGGCCCGTGAAGAGGGTATTTTTGCAGGCATCTCGGCGGCGGGAGC
The DNA here is from genome assembly GCA_903944555.1 of uncultured beta proteobacterium. Taxonomy (GTDB): domain Bacteria; phylum Pseudomonadota; class Gammaproteobacteria; order Burkholderiales; family Burkholderiaceae_C; genus Allorhodoferax. The sequence continues at coordinate 2,002 of CAJASG010000210.1, read as the reverse complement.
CTGCTGGGTGGCGCAAGAAATTGCGAAACGCGAGCGCGATGCCACCATCGCTTTTATCGTCTGCGATCGGGGCGACCGCTACCTGTCCACTGGAGTGTTCCCCGCATGACCGCTGCGTTCACCTACTGCCCCCAATGCGCTACGCCGCTCGCCTTGATTACGAAAGCGGAGGATGGTGGCGATAAGGAACGTCTGCGGTGCCCGGCGTGTGACTACACCCATTGGAACAATCCGACGCCGGTGCTGGCGGCGGTGATTGAGTACGACGGAAAAATTTTGCTGGCCCGCAATGCGGCCTGGCCCGGAAAGATGTATGCGCTGATAACCGGCTTCATGGAAGCCGGGGAGACCCCCGAGCAGGGCATTGCCCGCGAAATTAGCGAGGAAACCGCCTTGTCCACCAGCGCACTCAAGCTGTTAGGTGTGTACGATTTTCAGCGAATGAACCAGGTCATCATTGCCTACCACGCGGTGTGCCATGGTGAGGTCACGCTCAGCCCTGAGCTGGTCGACTACCGCTTGTACGCCATGCAGGACGTGAAGTGCTGGCCCGCGGGCACGGGGTACGCCTTGGCCGAATTTTTGCGCTCGCGCGGGCACACGCCGCAGTTCATTGACCCGGTGTGGCGCCAGGATGCAGAGAAGCTTGCGAACTAAAATGGCCGCAATTGCCAGAAAGCTGCACGAATGAACATCGACAAAGAAATTGACACCCGTGGCCTGAACTGCCCCTTGCCCATCCTCAAGGCAAAAAAAGCGCTTTCCGACATGGAAAGTGGCCAGATCCTGAAGGTGGTATCTACAGACGCCGGCTCAACCCGTGACTTTCAGGCCTTTGCCAAACAGACCGGCAATGAATTGGTGGAGCAGCAAACTCTGGGTGATGAATACATCCACATCATGCGCCGCCGGTGACCTGACGCCCGAGGGGCGGCCACCGGGGCTTTGCATGCCTTAGCCTTGTTTGGCCAACTGGTCCAACTGCTCGCGCATCTTGGCCACCGTGGCGGCAAAGTCGGCCACCCGTTTACGCTCTTGCTCAATCACCGCGGCAGGGGCCTTGGCGACAAAGGCTTCGTTGGACAGCTTGCCGTTGGCACTGGCAATCTGCCCCTCCAGTCGGGCCACTTCCTTGCCCAGGCGCAGCTTTTCAGCCGCCACATCCACTTCCATGTGCAGGCAAATCCGGGCCTCGCCCACCACCGCCACCGGCGCGGCTTGTGCGGCAGCGGCCCAAGCGGTTTCGCTGTCAAAAATGCGCACTTCGTTGAGTTTGGCCAGCGCTTGCAGCACTGGCGCTGCGGCTTTAAGAAACTCGTTTTCCTGTGCGGTCTGGGCGACGACAAACAGCGGCAATCGGGTGGCGGGCGACACGCTCATCTCACCACGCAGGTTGCGGCAGGCATCCACCAGCAACTTGAGTTTGGCCACATAGGCAATTGCCGTTTCGTCAATGCGCTCGGGCTGGCTGATGGGGTAGGCCGCCACAGCGATGGAGGGGCCCGCGCGCCCTGCCACCACCGACACTTTTTGCCACAACTCTTCGGTGATGAAGGGGGTGATGGGGTGGGCCAGACGCAAAATCGTTTCCAGCGTGCGGATCAGGGTGCGGCGGGTGGCGCGTTTTTGCGCGTCGGTTCCGGTCTGGATCTGCACCTTGGCGATTTCCAGGTACCAGTCGCAGAATTCGTCCCAGACAAACTGGTAAATCGTGTTGGCGACGTTGTCCAGGCGGTACTCGTCGAAGCCTTTGGCGACATCCGCTTCAGTCTTTTGCAACAACGACACACTCCAGCGGTCCGAGGCGCTGAAATCCAGGTATTCGCCAGTGCTGCAGGCGGCCGGTGCGTGTTCATCCAAGCCGCAGTCTTGCCCTTCGCAGTTCATCAGCACAAAGCGGGTGGCGTTCCACAGCTTGTTGCAAAAGTTGCGGTAGCCCTCACAGCGCTTGCTGTCAAAGTTGATGCTGCGCCCCAAGGACGCCAGCGAGGCAAAGGTGAAG
>CAJASG010000209.1 GCA_903944555.1 uncultured beta proteobacterium | reverse complement strand
GACAAGAGTGCCAGACCGACAGCGCTGGTGACCGCATCACCTTTAAGCAGCCAATCCACAGCGTTCATTTCAAGCCCAACACGTCAAACATATCGAACAAACCGGACTTTTGGCCCGCCAGGAAGCGCACCGCGCGCAAGCTGCCCTGCGCATAGGTCACACGACTGGAAGATTTGTGGCTGATTTCGATGCGCTCACCAATGCCTGCAAACAACACGGTGTGGTCGCCCACAATGTCGCCACCGCGAATCGTGGCAAAGCCAATGCTGGACGGGTCGCGCTCGCCGGTTACGCCTTCACGCGCATAGACCGCGCACTCTTTCAAATCGCGCCCCAAGGCATCCGCAATGACCTCACCCATTTTCAGGGCAGTGCCGGACGGTGCATCCACCTTGTGGCGGTGGTGGGCTTCAATGATTTCAATGTCGTAACCGGTGGACAGGGCCTTGGCCGCCATCTCCAGCAGCTTGAGTGTGACATTCACACCCACACTCATGTTGGGAGCCATCATGATGGCAATGTCTTGCGCAATGGTGGCAATTTCCGCCTTCTGCGCCTCGGTAAAACCGGTGGTGCCAATGACCGCTGCGACGCCCAGTTCACGGCACACCTTGAGGTGTTCCATGGTGCCCTCGGGGCGGGTGAAATCGATCAGCACCTGGCTGGACTGCAGGCCCTGGCGCACATCGGAGGTGATCAGCACCCCGGTGGCCTGGCCTGAGTAGGCACCGGCGTCGGCACCAATGGCCGGGCTGGACGCCATATCCAACGCGCCCGACAGTACGCACTCGGCATCGGCACGTACCGCTTCAATCAACATCTGGCCCATACGGCCGGACGCACCTGCAATCGCAATTTTGTGGGTCATGTTCCCGTTCCTCTGTCTGGGTCGCCCTATTGGGCTGCGGGCTCAAGTGGGGGGTAACTTGCCGGGGCCGCTGGCACGGTGCCCGATACGGGTCCGGCTTTATTGGCCGCAGGGAACTTTTTCAGCGACGCATCCGACGCTTGCAGTGCGGGAAGTGGCCCGGACTTGGCTTGGGATTTGAGGGTCGCCACAAACTCGGCCTCACTGGGCAGCTCATCGGCCTCAATGCGTTCCAGCAAATCGTCTTTAAAAAAGACGGTGACCTTGCGTGCCTGCGGTGGCGCATCCGGGCGCTTCAGGGTGAACACGTAGTCCCAACGGTTCTCATGGAACACACTGACCAGCAAAGATGAGCCCAACACATCACGCACCTGTGTCCGCTGCATCCCGATCTTGAGCACTGCCAACTGCTCACGCGTCACCACATTGCCCTGGATCACATCCACCTTGTAAGGCTTGACCGCACTGGCGACCTTGGCACCGGTCCCATTCAGACTGCCGCAGCCCGTCAAGCCGAGCAAGACAAGTGCTGTTAAAAAAACGCGAACGTTACGGCGGTGGAAATCGGGCATGAATGGTGGTGGGGCGATATGATCGTGTCATTGTAGCGGTTGGGTCTCCCCGCCGCCCAAGCGCCCGCACTGGAAATACGCCATGACAAACATCGACGAACTCAAAAGCACCGGTCTCAAAGCGACCGTGCCCCGCCTGAAAATACTGGAGGTTTTCCAACGCGGCGTCCAACGCCACATGACCGCCGAAGACGTGTTTCGGGTACTGCTGCAAGAGCGCTCGGATGTGGGTTTGGCGACCGTTTACCGCGTGCTGACCCAGTTTGAGCAGGCCAGCATTTTGAGCCGCAGCAATTTTGAAAGCGGCAAAGCCGTTTACGAATTGAACGAGGGGCAACACCACGACCACCTAGTCTGTTTGGATTGCGGAAAAGTAGAAGAGTTTTACGACGCCGAGATTGAAAAGCGCCAGAATGCGGTCGCCAAGGCCAAGGGCTTTACCATCACCGACCACGCCCTGAGCCTGTACGCCACCTGCAACAAAGAAAAGTGCCCTAACCGCCCCACAACGCCCCAGCGCAACGCGGACTGAGCCAGCGCTCAATGCCCCAGGGACATGGCCTTGCGGTGGCGTTCGACAAATTCCTGGTAGGTGTCGATACCGCGTAGCTGCAAAATGGTGTTGCGCACGGCAGCCTCCACCAGCACCGCAATATTGCGCCCGGCTACCACCTGAATCACCACCTTGCGCACCGGAACCCCCAGTACATCCTGGGTTAAGGGCTCATAAGGAATGCGCTCATATTCGCGCTCCAGCGTCTCGCGGCGCACCAGGTGAACAATCAGCTTGAGCCGCATTCTGCGGCGTACGGCGGTTTCGCCAAAGATGGCCCGAATGTCCAATAAACCGATGCCACGCACTTCCAGCAGGTTTTCCAACAGTTCCGGGCAACGGCCTTCAATCGTGGTTTGGTTGATGCGGTACAAATCCACCGCATCATCGGCCACCAACCCATTGCCACGCGAAATCAGCTCCAGCCCCAGCTCGCTCTTGCCCAAGCCCGACTCGCCGGTGATCATGACGCCCAAACCCAAAATATCCATGAACACGCCGTGCATGGACATGCGTTCGGCGAAGTGCTTGGACAGATAAGCCCGCAACACGTCGATCACAAAGGCGGGCGACTCCTTGGTGGCAAACATCGGAATCTGGGCCCGCTCGCACATGGACAACAAGGCCTGTGGCGCCACCTGGCCGTCCGCCAGCACCAGCACCGGCGGCTCCAAGGTGACAATGCGGGAAATGCGCCGGGCACAGTCTTCCGGGCTGGCGTTGGAGAGATAGGCAATTTCCCGCTCACCCAGAATTTGGGCGCGGTAGGGATGGATGTAATTCAGGTATCCAACCAAATCGGCACCAGAGCGCGCCGCACGTACGGCGACCTCGTCAAAGCGCCGTTCGGAGGCCCCCAACCCAGCCACCCACTCCCAGCGCAGACGTCCACGAAATTCCTCGAACAGAACATCGGCGCTGACAACGGTGGGTTTCACAAAAAATCCTTAGCGAACCACGGGGATTCAGGCAACCAGTGCCGATTGCCAGCCCACAATCAAGTCGTAGAGTTGCTGGGAATCCGTGCTGCTGGCGAGCTTCTCACGCAAAGCGGCGTCGCTCAACAGCTCAGCGATTTCAGAGAGGATTTCAAGGTGCTTTTGCGTCGCGGCTTCAGGCACCAGCAAAAAGATCAGCAAACTGACCAGCTGCTCATCCGGCGCCTCAAACCCAATGGCTTGGGACAACTGGAACACCGCCGCCATGGGCGTTTTCAGGCCTTTGATACGGCCATGGGGTATCGCAACTCCGTGCCCCAAACCGGTAGAGCCCAGCCGCTCACGAGAAAACAAACTATCCGTCACCACCGCACGGCTCAAGCCATGCAGGTTTTCGAACAGCAGGCCGGCCTCTTCAAAAGCCCGCTTTTTACTGGTGACGTCGACTTGCGCAAGTACTTGCGAAGGGGACAGGATGCTTGCGAGTCGGTTCATGGTGTGAAGCGGATTATGCACACAAAAAAAAGCCCCGGAACGGGGCATTTTGTAGAAGGCGCGATGTTCGCCAATTAACTACATCAATCGCTTGGGGGCTTCGTGGTGATGGTCCTGTATGCGGTCTTTGTGGCGAACCACTTGACGGTCCAGCTTATCCACCAACTCGTCGACCGCCGCGTAGAGATCTTCATGAGCACTCTCCGCAAAAATATCATTTCCCTTGACGTGGATGCTGCATTCCGCTCGCTGCCGTCGCTCTTTCTCTTTCTGGTTTTCTACCGTGAGGAGCACTTTGACATCGACCACCTGATCAAAATGTCGTTTGATTCGATCTAGCTTTGTCGTCACATAACTTCGCAGGGCCGGGGTAACTTCAAGATGGTGACCGCTGATCGTCAGGTTCATAAATAGCCTCCAGTTGCACTCAGGGTTGAAAAAGCCTCCCGCTCCAAGCGGTCAGCACACGAACCAAAATTTGATGAAAATCTCTCGCCGTGGAATTACTATGCACCCGAAACAGGGGAATTGCAACGCCTTTCTCTACTGCGCTGCAGCAATTTTTTTGCCGCACCCAATCCCCCATAAACGCGCGTGCATGG
>CAJASG010000208.1 GCA_903944555.1 uncultured beta proteobacterium | reverse complement strand
CGGCAGTTTGACCTTGGCGAAATGTTCAAGACTGCGCAGCGGAATCACCATGCGGCTGTCCAATCCATCCAGTAACTCGCTCTGCACATCCAGCAAATAGGGCGTTGTGTGCGCGTGGTATTGCCGACGCTATTATTGAAGGCCGTGCGAACGCTGTTGACGATGTCGTTAGGGCGGTTGTGGCTGAGAGCGAAGACGAATTCGTTGAGGTGAGCGAGCCTTCAGTCTGAAGTCTTGTTTTGCCTGAAAAAGGGGGCTTGGTGGCCCCTTTTTTTTAATTTTTTATATTATTGAACTGATTACGGAGAATCGAAATGGCTGCAATTACCGCTAGCATGGTTGCTGAACTGCGTGGGAAAACTGATGCGCCCATGATGGAGTGCAAGAGGGCGCTGACTGAAGCTGAGGGCGATATGGCCAAAGCTGAGGAGTTGCTGCGCGTGAAACTGGGTAGCAAGGCTGGTAAAGCGGCTGCCCGCATCACGGCCGAAGGCGTGGTGACCAGTTGCATCGAGGGTACGGTTGGTTCCATGATCGAAGTCAATTGCGAAACTGACTTTGTTACCAAGAATGACAGCTTTCTTGCGTTGGCCAATGCCGCGGCACAGTTGGTGGCCCAATTTGGCCCAGCCGATGTGGATGCTTTGGGTGCGCTTGCGTACGCCCAAGACGGTTTTGGACCTACTCTGGAAGATGTTCGCAAAGGCTTGATCGGGAAAATCGGTGAAAACATGACTTTCCGCCGCTTCAAGCGTTTCGCGTCTGGCGCAAAGCTGGCGTCTTACCTGCACGGCACCCGTATTGGTGTTGTTGTGGAATTTGAAGGTAATGAAGCTGCTGCCAAAGATGTGGCGATGCACGTGGCGGCCATGAAGCCAGTGGCGTTGTCCAGCGGTGATGTCCCTGCGGAGTTGGTCGAACGGGAGCGCTCCGTTGCTGCTGCTAAGGCTGCGGAAGATGCTGCGGTTGCAACTGCAGCAGGCAAGCCGGTTCAGTCAGCTGAAATTGTCGCCAAGCGCATCGACGGCGGTGTGCAAAAGTACCTGAAAGAGGTATCTTTGTTCAACCAGACATTCGTCAAGAACGACAAGCAGACCGTGGAGCAAATGCTCAAATCGGTGGACACCACGGTCAAAGGGTTTACCTTGTACGTGGTCGGCGAAGGCATTGAGAAAAAGGTGGATGACTTCGCCGGTGAGGTTGCAGCTCAAATTGCGGCTGCCAAACAAGCTTCTTGATCGTCAAGAAACACAAAGGCCTCACGCCGATTCATCTGCATTATTGGGAGTCACTCATGCAACAAGAAAAGCCCGCGTACAAGCGAATTTTGCTAAAGCTGTCGGGCGAGGCCTTGATGGGTGACGATCAGTTCGGGATCAACCGTGACACGATCGTGCGCATGGTTGACGAGATTGCCGAGGTGACGCGGTTGGGCGTTGAGTTGGCTGTTGTCATCGGCGGTGGGAATATTTTTAGAGGTGTGGCTGGTGGATCTGTTGGGATGGATCGCGCTACAGCTGACTACATGGGAATGCTTGCCACCGTCATGAATGCGCTGGCCTTGGGCGATACGATGAACAAGGCCGGACTGACGGCTCGTGTGATGTCCGCCATTGGTATCGAGCAGGTCGTGGAGCCCTATGTGCGACCCAAGGCCTTGCAGTATCTAGAGGAGGGCAAGGTCGTGATTTTTGCTGCAGGTACAGGCAATCCATTCTTTACGACAGATACGGCCGCCGCTTTGCGCGGAGCGGAAATTGGTGCCGAGATCGTACTCAAGGCAACCAAGGTGGATGGTGTTTATACGGCTGACCCCAAGAAAGATTCTCTTGCTACACGCTATGCATCCATTACGTTCGATGACGCAATGCGGCAGAATTTGGGCATCATGGACGCTGCCGCGTTTGCGCTGTGCCGTGACCAGAAGCTTCCCATCAAAGTTTTTTCGATATTCAAGCATGGCGCGCTCAAACGTGTCGTCTTGGGTGAAGACGAAGGTACGCTTGTACACGTATGAACGATAACGTGGCGCTTTTTTGCGCTGGCTTTGGCGATTCGAGGATGAAAAATGGCTATTGAAGAAATCAGAAAAAATCTTGAAAGCAAAATGGACCAGTCCATTGGTGCATTTAAGAATAACCTTGGAAAAATTCGTACGGGGCGTGCTAATCCTGCGTTGCTAGACTCTGTTCAGGTGGATTACTACGGGGCTTTGGTGCCTCTGAGTCAAGTGGCTAACCTTTCATTGCTAGATTCACGAACTGTGAGCGTACAGCCTTGGGAAAAAGGGATGGGGGCGAAAATTGAGAAGGCCATTCGAGACAGTGATTTGGGTTTGAATCCGTCCAGCATGGGGGACCTGATCCGCGTACCCATGCCTGTTATGACGGAAGAGCGTCGGCGTGAGTTGACCAAAGTCGTCCGTGGTGAGGGAGAAAATGCCAAAATTGCAATTCGCAATCTCCGCAGAGACTCGAACGAGGCGGTGAAGAAGCTCGTCAAGGAAAAATTGGCCTCCGAAGATGATCAGAAACGATCCGAAGCGGATATCCAGAAAATAACAGATCGGCATATCTCTGAAGTGGACCGTCTTGTGGCCTCCAAGGAACAAGACATCATGGCGGTCTGACGCTGGTCCTTCCTGATCGCAACACCAATATGGGATTCCCGGTTGTGGTACCACGCCATATAGCCATTGTCATGGATGGCAATGGTCGCTGGGCTTCACAGCGTTTCATGCCGCGCATTGCTGGCCATAAGCAAGGTGTGGAGGTTCTCAAACGCTTGGTCCGTGCTTGTGTTCAGCGGAACATTGCTGTACTGACAGTATTTGCGTTTTCATCAGAGAATTGGAATCGTCCTGTCGAAGAGGTGTCGGGCCTGATGGATATTTTGGCCTT
>CAJASG010000207.1 GCA_903944555.1 uncultured beta proteobacterium | reverse complement strand
TGATCCCCAGCACCCACCGCGAATATGCAGAAAACACCTTTGACCTGCGCGGCGGTTGCGGATTCTCGTTTGGCAACGGCTGTTCGGACGGCGCCAGCGAGGTGAGTTTGTTTGGTGGCACCAAGACCCGCACCATTCCCATCAAAGCCACAGTCTGAGCACCAGGAGATTCCCCATGAAAGACAGTCGATATTCCCTGCGCGCACTGGCCTTGCTGCTGGCCTATCCGGATCAGGACCTGCGCAGCAAAGTGCCCGAGTTGATTGAGGCGATAGACCGCGAAGCGCAGCTTCCTGCCTCTCGACGCGACGAGCTTCGGGCGCTGGCGTCTGAGTTGCTGGGCCTGGATCCGATGGCGGTCGAGGTGCGCTATGTCGAGACCTTTGACCGCGGCCGCGCCACGTCTCTGCACCTGTTTGAGCACATCCACGGCGACTCGCGTGACCGGGGCCCCGCCATGGTCGACCTGATCCAGACCTATGAGAAAGCCGGCCTGTACCTGGGCCCCGATGAGCTGCCCGACCACCTGTGTGTGGTGCTGGAGTTTGCCTCCACCCAGCCGCCGAAGGTGGCGCAGGCGTTCCTGGGTGAAATGACGCACATCCTGTCAGCCATCTTCAGCGCCCTGTTGCAGCGCGGCAGCCCCTATGCGGCGGTGGTGGCGGCGGTGTTGGAACTGGCTGGGCAGCGGGTCCAGGCGGTCCCGATCCAGGCGGATGAGCCGATGGACGCGCTATGGGCCGAGCCGCAGGCCTTTGACGGCTGTAGCACCAAGGGCCAAGCCCGCCCTGGCGATCCACAGCCGATTCATTTTGTTCGCCAACAGCCCAAGGCACAAGGAGTTACCGCATGAACTACCTGGACCATGCCCTGTTTGGGCTTTATCCCTACATTTGTCTGAGTGTTTTTTTGTTGGGTAGTTTGATCCGTTTTGACCGTGATCAATACACCTGGAAGAGCGATTCGTCACAGTTGCTTCGCACCGGACAGTTGCGTCTGGGCAGCAATTTGTTCCATGTTGGCGTCTTGTTTCTTTTTTTTGGGCACACCGTCGGCATGCTGACACCTCACTTTCTGTACGAGCCGTTCATCAGTGCGGGGGCTAAACAATTACTGGCCATGGTCTCGGGTGGGCTGTTCGGCGTACTCGGCTTTGTCGGCGTGACGATTCTGTTGCACCGCAGGCTGAGCGACGAACGCATCCGCATCAACTCCAAAACCAGCGACATTGTGCTGCTGGTGTTGTTGTGGCTACAACTGCTGTTGGGCTTGGCGACCATTCCCTTGTCAGCCCAGCACCTTGACGGCAGCATGATGATGCGTCTGGCGGAATGGGCGCAGCGTATCCTGACATTCCGAGCCGGTGCGCCAGAGTTGCTGGCCGAAGCGGGCCCCATCTTCAAGCTGCACATGTTGCTGGGGATGTCGATTTTTCTGGTCTTTCCCTTCACCCGTCTGGTCCATGTGTGGAGTGGTTTCGGCGCGGCAGCGTATCTGGTTCGGCCCTATCAGCTGGTGCGCAGTCGCCGCATTGGCCTGACCGAGCGCTGAAGATGCTTGTGCGAACACCTATGGACACCACCACCGCCCCGGTCGCCAGCATCAATGGCATTTTTCTCTGCGCCACTGACGCAGCGGTACCCCTGGTCGAATTGGCTTATGCCGAGCTGTTGCGGCAGCAAGCCGTGCGGGAGGGTTTGCTGCCCGCTCATCCTGGCTTAAACGCACCGGAACTCAGCGAAGCACAGCGCGCCGTGATCGAGACCATGGTCGACCAGGCCGCAGCCAGCCCACAGCCCACGGCTGAGGAATGTCAGCGCTATTTTGACGCCCACCGGTCGAAATTTGTGGTGGGCCAGGCCGTGCACGCGCGGCACATCCTGTTCGCCGTCACGCCGGGTGTGGATGTGCAGGCGCTGGCCGTGCATGCGGAAAAAGCCTTGCTCAGTCTGCTGGGTAACCAGGTGCCGGAGACGCGCTTTGCCACGCTTGCAGCAGAGCTGTCGAACTGCCCCAGCCGCGCCTCAGGGGGTGATTTGGGCTGGATGGCGCCCGACGACTGCGCGCCGGAGCTGGCCCAAGAGCTCTTTCATCAGACGCAAGGTGCCTGTGCCCTGGGCGTGCAGACGCGGCTGGTACACACCCGATTCGGCTTTCACATCATTGAGCTGCTGGC
>CAJASG010000206.1 GCA_903944555.1 uncultured beta proteobacterium | reverse complement strand
GGCATCAAACACCATCAGCGACACCATACCCACGCGGCCTTGCGCGGTGCGGTCAAAGCGCTCGGCCTCCAGAAAAACGCGGCCCGCGCCGGTGAAGAGTTGCGTTTTGGCGGCAGACACGCCCGCATCGGCCAGCGTTTGCAAGGCCAGGTGTTCGCACACCAACAGGTCGCGCGTGCGCTGGTCGGTGGGCGCATCGCCCGCGGGCGAGAACTTGACTAGCACCGGGCGCCCCGCCGCCATGGTGCCGACCGTGGTGCAAAACTTGGGCTGCTCGCCCCCGGCCGATGAGCCGCCCAAGGTGCCTTGCATGGCGGCATCTGCCAGCGTGGGGTAGTCGTCGCTCGATGCTGCGCGGCTGGCGCGCTGGGCCAGCGTGTGAAAGCGCGCAAAAGCAGTCTCGCCCACCAGCAGGTTGCCGGGCAGGTCGTCGCCGCACAGGGCCAGGGCACGCAGCACGTCGTCGTCGCTCCAGTAGCGGGGGTCGTTGCCCAGCTGCAACTCGGGGTAGGCGTGGGCGAACGTGCGGCCCATAAACCCTTGCGGGCGCATGTCGTCCAGAAACCAGGGCAGGCCGTCAAAGCGTTTGCTCAGGCCATCCGCTTCATCCACCCACACGGCACCGCCCGCCAGTGGCACCAAACGCGCAAAGGGGCTGGGTTGGCCCTGCGCGTCAATGCGCATGACCGCAATGCTGCGCCCCACATCGCGCACGGTGCGCGGCAGCACATAGCGCTGTTTGCGCGCAGCCCCCACCTTTTGCACTTGGCCCGACTGGATAAGGGGCGCCATGGCCCGCGACACCGTGGGCTGGCTGACGCCCAGCTGGGCCTGCAGCTCCGCGCTGCTGAGCGAGCCACCCTGACGCATCAGGGCCTGGAGGATGGTTTGGGTGAGGTCTGCGGGGCGGGTCATGAATGATTATATGAATAGATACTATTAAGTTAAATCCATTTAATAACAACGACTTATGTAGAAACGTGAATAGATTTTACGAATTTACGAGCATAAATGTGGCGAAGAACGAGACCGTAACACGGTCCGACACATATTCACTACTGTTTTGATAGCTGCTTGCGCATATTCCACGGGGGCTAGCGGCCTATTTGGCTTGTAAAAAGAGCTTGCACCCGCGCCAAATTCACCTGCGACCCTGCGGACAGGTCCATAAAGTGAGCTGCCTGCCAGGTTTGCGTGTTCTGCGCCTGCCGGCTGGTCGCGGTGGCCCACGGCGGGTAGACGCGCATCGCCCGCTTGCCGCCCCGGCCATTGGTGGAAACCACGTCCTTGGCAACCAACACCGCCTTGGGGAACACAAACTGCCCAAAATGCGCCCCGCTGCGGGTGCTGACCACAAACGCATCCACCGGATCAGATTGCTCAAACGGCTGGATGGGGCCGCGGCCAACGCGCTTCCACAACGTGACAAATTGGCCCGCTTTGGTGGGTGTGGTTTTGGCCACCCGAAATCGGATGCGCAAACCGTTCAGCACGAAAGCGCACGCGCCGTAGTCAGCACTCTCGGCTTCGGTCTCCAGAGCGCTGATGGCAAAACCACAGGGGGCGTAGGCCAATGCGTGGGCGGCAACGAGGTCAGTTGCTGCGGCCATGCTGCTGCCAGGTTTGGCGTGCGCGGTTGAGTGAGAGAGCGGGGTCGGCCATTTCCTGCATTCGCTCGTAGCCGACTTTGGCAAGCCAGAGCTTGATGGGCTCGGTTTTGGCGCAATCGGTTTCCCGCTTCTTGCCGTCTGTCGCGGTCAATTTCAACCGTACGATTTCCTCGTACGGTTGCTCGGAGCCTGCCTCCTGCGCCAGCTTGCGCTTCAGGTCTGACCAGTAGCGCTTGGCGCTCTTACTCTCGGTCAGTATCTGCACCACGTCAATCACGGAGAACCACCAAGACTCGGTGGTTTCGTCAAACATGCGGCGGATGGAGTGGCCGTCAAAACAGGTAGGCAAAATTTTCATGGTGACTCCTTGTGCGACAGCAACCGTGCAACGCAATTGATTCTTTACTCTACACTGTATTTTTGCACAGTATCCAAAACCGCCGCCAAGAACCAAATTCGCTCTGCTTTTGATAGCTGCTCGCGCATATTCCACGGGGCCTAGAGGCTCATTTCATGAAAAAATCCAACCCGAAAAATCACCCCGCCAAGCGGCCTGCGTAGATTGGTGTGTAACATGTCTGCTCCCACTTCGCCCACTAACGGGCCCCAACGGAGATAACTATGTTCAGTCATGTAATGGTCGGTGTGAATGACCTTGAGGTTTCCAGAAAGTTTTATGACGCGCTGCTTGGCACTTTGGGTATTGCCCCCGGCGTTGCGAACAAGAACCGCTATTTCTACCGCAGCCCCACGGGTACCTTCGGCATCACGACGCCCATCAATGGCGAGCCGGCCACGCACGGCAATGGCAGCACCCTCGGGTTCACCATGCAGTCGCCCGAACAAGCCGATGCCTTCCATGCTGCTGGCGTTGCCAACGGCGGCACCACCTGCGAAGAGCCACCGGGCCTTCGCGAAGGCCCGGCTGGCAAGCTCTACCTGGCGTATGTGCGCGACCCCGACGGCAACAAAATCTGCGCGCTGCACCGACCCGCCAAATAAGGTTCAATTCAATCGACACAGACACGCAGCAACCCACTATCATCCAAAAAAAGGTAGGGGGGAATCCAGCGGTGTCTTTTTCTGCTATCGATTTACGTGTTTTCGTCCTGATCAACGGCGTGATGGCGTGCCTCATGGCTCTGGTCTTGTACGCCCAGTCGCGCACCTACCCCAAATCGATCCAGGGTTTGGACCAGTGGGCGCACGGCCAGTTGCTCGCTTTTTTTTCCACGATATTGTTTGGCCTGCAGGGCACTTTGCACCCCATTTTGACAATGGGGGCTTCCAATGTTTTATTGATTTTGTCGGCCGGGTTTCTGCTGTCGGGAAGCTGCAGGCACTACGGCAAGCCGCTACCGCAGTGGTTTTTTGCGGCCTTACTGGGTCTGGCTGTTCCCGTGATGGTGGTGTTGAGTAGCAGGTTGGACTACTACCTTTACCGGGTGCTGTTTGTCTGCATCACCTTGACCGCAATGCTCTCGCTCCATGTGTGGGTGATCTGGAAGCACGGTGCGCGCACATTTGCGGCCCGTTTCGTGATGATTGTGCTGGTGCTGCTGGCAGCCGTCATGGCAGCGCGCGTAGTGGTCGCCCTTCTCATCCCACCAGGGCCCAGCATGTTTACGCCATCACCCATGCAAGCGCTCTACCTTGCAAGCTTCAGTTTCGGTCAGCTTCTGCTGGCGATTGGCGGAATTCTGTTGGCATCAGCCAGGAGCTGGAGCTTTTGGCCAGCAACGACAGTCTGACGGGGGCACTTACCCGCCGTGCGCTGTATGAGCTGGGTGAAAACGAAGTGGCGCGCAGTGTGCGCCTGGGCACCAAGCTGTCGGCCCTGATGCTGGACCTGGACCATTTCAAAGAGATTAACGACCAATATGGTCACCAAATGGGTGATCGGGTTTTGAGCGATTTTGTCCAACGCACCCACGGCATCCTTCGCCGCCCTTCCATACTGGGGCGTTACGGCGGTGAGGAGTTCGTAGCCCTTTTGCCAGACACCGACCTGGAAGAGGCGCGGATGGTGGCCGAGCGGATTCGCAATAGCCTGAGCACCAACCCCGATTTGCCCCGCTGCGAGGTGAGTATTGGCCTGGCCACCTTCGAGCACACCCAATCGGACTCCCTGCGCGACCTGATTGCCCGGGCAGACGCAGGCGTGTACCGGGCCAAGGAGTTGGGGCGCAACCGGGTGGAAGAGGCGCCGCCCTCGGGCCACCCTATTTCTGTGCCGCACTTCGCAACGGCGGGTTGATCCGCCGCCGGGCCAGGTCCCGGCAGCACGGCTTACACTGACAGCCAATCACCCTGAAAGCGACTATGTCGATCCACATTCAACGCAAACCCGACACCGCATTGGCCCAAACCATCCACATCCGCACCCACGCGCTGGACACCGATGTGTCGGTCGCAGAAGGCGGCGCGGACGAGGGGCCCAGCCCGCACGATTTGTACGACGCGGCCGTGGGCGCCTGCAAGGCCTTGACCGTGATGTGGTTTGCCAAGAAAAAGGGCATCGCGGTGGACGACATTCGCACCGAAATCACCAGCGACAGCAGCCAGGAGCGCGCCGGGGTGTACCGCATTGCGACCAAGCTGGTGATCAGCGGGGCGTTCAGTGATGCGGAGTTTGCGCAACTGGCAGCGGTGGCCGAGAAGTGCCCGGTGCACAAGTTGATGACCACCGTGACAACCGAGATCACCACCCGCGTGGAACGCGCAGTGTGAGCCATGCGGTAGCGCGCCTGCGCAGCGCACGGCTGGCGCGTGCCTCCAAACCTTTTCTGGCCCGGGGCGGCCCACGCGGGGAGCGCTGCCCGGGTTGCCGCCTGGTACCAAGCCACTGCCTGTGTACCTTGCGCCCCTGCGTGCCCACGCACGCGGCCGTGTGTTTGCTGATGGCCGACATTGAGCCGCTGAAACCCAGCAACACCGGCTGGCTGATTGCCGATGTGGTGCCCGACACCTTTGCCTTTGGCTGGGCGCGCACCGAGACCGACCCCGCGCTGCTGGCCTTGCTGGCCGACCCGCAGTGGCAGCCCTATGTGGTTTTTCCGGGCGAGTTTGTGGCGGCCGAGCGCGTGGTCACGCAGGTGCAGGTGGCCACTGAGCAGACATTCCAGCCACGCAAGCGCCCGCTCTTTGTGCTGCTGGACGGCACCTGGGCCGAGGCGCGCAAGATGTTTCGCAAAAGCCCCTACCTGGACCACCTCCCGGTGCTCAGCCTGCAGCCCGAGCAGATTTCCAACTACCGGCTGCGCCGCTCCAACCGCGACGACCACTTTTGCACATCAGAGGTGGCCGCCCTGTGCATGGAACTGGCGGGGGAGCCGCAGGCTGCACTGGCGCTGGAGGCTTATCTGGAGGTGTTCAGCACCCACTACCTCAATGCCAAGCAACAGCGCCCGGTGGACCTGGAGGACGCCGCGCACCTGCGCTTACGTGCTTTCGCTGGGCCAGCGGCGATACTTGACCCATGCGTGTGAACCGCGTGCTTTTAGGGGATAACGAGTGAAGTCTGCAAGTGAAAGCGTGTTTGACGAGGCGTACTACCAGCGCTTCTATTTCAATAAGAAAACCAGCGTGGTCGACCCGGAGCACGTTGAGCGACTCGGCACCTTTGTGTGCAGCTACCTGCAGTACCTGCGGGTGCCGGTGCGCCGTGTGCTGGACGTGGGCTGCGGTATCGGACTGTGGCGCGAAGTAGTTGCCAAGCATTTCCCGCACGCCAGCTACCACGGCGTGGAGTACAGCGAGTACCTGTGCGGACGGTTTGGCTGGGAGCGCGGCTCGGTGCTGGACTACCGTGCCAAGCCCCCAAAAGACAAGTTTGACCTGGTGATCTGCCAGGGCGTGTTGCCCTACCTGAGCGCCGTCGATGCCAAGATTGCCATGCGCAACCTGGGCCAACTCAGCCAGGGCGCGTTGTATGTGGAGGCCATCACCCGCGAGGATTGGGAACAAGACATCGTGGACGAAACCATCACCGACCCGCGCATGTTCCAGCACCCGGCAAAGCTGTACCGCACCGGTCTGGCGGAGGGCTTCACCGAGCTCGGCGGTGGCGTCTGGCTGAGCCGCCGGGCCGAGCTGCCGGTGTTCGCATTGGAGGGCGTGGACGCCCGTTAAGCATCAAAGTCGTTGCGCAAAACGCCGCGACAACAAAAACTCCACAAACGTGGCCGTGTTCAGTGCCAGCCATTGGCGCGCGGGGTAGACCGCATACAGGGGCGGCCCGGCCGGAAGGTGGTAAGCCGGGAGCAGCTCAACCAATTCGCCACTGGCCAACTCAGGCTCCACCAAAAGTCGGTCCAGCAAAGTGACACCGGCACCGCTGCAAGCTGTAGCCACCAACGCCATGCCATCGTTGATGCGGATACGCCCTTGAACCCGCACCAGCGTGGTGGTGCCGTCCAATGAAAAGGGCCATTCGTCATACACGCGGTTTTCACGCGTCCACAGCAGGCATTCGTGGTGCACCAGGTCCTCGGGTACCGTGAGCACGCCAGCGCGCGCCAGGTAAGCGGGTGCGGCCACGAGCACGCGCGGGTTGTCCGCCAGCTTACGCGCCACCAGCGTGGAGTCTTCGAGGTGCGCTACGCGGATGGCTACATCGATTTGTTCGGCAATCAGGTCACTCATCCGGTCTTCCACCAGCAGCGTCACCTCCACCAAGGGGTGCAGGCGTGTGAACTCGGTGATCAGGGGCACCAGGTGGCGCTGCCCCAGTGGGCGCGGGCACGCCACCCGCAACGGACCGCGCACCTCTTGCTGGAACTGGCCGGAGATCTGCGCCACGTTGCTCAACGCGCGGTCAATCTGCTGGGCTTCGAGCAACACCACCTTGCCCACTTCGGTCAGCGTCAGCTTTCGCGTCGTGCGTTGGATGAGGCGCGCACCCAGATCAGCCTCCAGCCGGGCCAACTGGCGCGAGAGGACCGACTTGCCGCAGCCCAGCCGGGTTGCGGCAGCACTGATACTGCCTGCGCTGACGATGGCCGAGAAGGTGGTGAGGAGTTGGGGGTTGAGCATGGTTGCGAGGTTATTGTTGCTTCAAAAGCAACTCAATTGTGCTTTATTAGGGCTTCTCAAGCAACGCCATTGCCCCTACATTTGATACCAGCGCGATCTCCGCAGCAACCCAAGGAACCTTTACATGACCCAATCTTCCACATCCGATGTCCAGGAAATGCAATCTGACGCCCTGATTGAGCGCCTGCAGTGGCGCTACGCCGCCAAGAAACTGGACCCCGCCAAAGTGGTGCCTCAAAACAAGGTGGAGCGCATCCTGGAGGCTGCGCGCCTGGCGCCCACGTCCAGCGGGCTGCAACCCTACGAGATCATTGTGGTGACCAGCAAGGAAGTGCGCGAGCGCATCAAGCCCATCGCCTGGAACCAAGGGCAGATCACGGATGGCTCGCACCTGCTGGTGTTTGCGGCCTGGGACGACTACACGGTGGAACGCATCAACATGATGTTCGACCTGACCAACACCGTGCGCGGCACGAAAAACGAGGGCTGGGAGAACTACCGCAACATGCTGCTGGGCATGTACCCACAGCGCGGTGCCGAGGTGAACCACCAGCACGCAGCGCGTCAAGCCTACATCGGCCTGTCTGCAGCGATGATGGCCGCCGCCTTTGAAGAAGTGGATTGCACCCCCATGGAAGGCTTCGATCCGAAAGCGCTGGACGAGATCCTGAACCTGAGCGCGCGCGGGCTGCGTAGCGTCGCAATTTTGCCGTTGGGCTACCGTGAGACCGACAAGGACTGGCTGGTGAACCTGACCAAGGTGCGCCGTCCACGCGAACAATTCATCACGGAAGTTTGATGGCAGGGGGCGTCACTGCCTCAGGCCAGGGTGTGCGGCGACAATTGAGCCTTTCAGAGAAACACCATGACCCAAGACGCGACGCCACCCAATGATTTGAATCCGATGAAGCTGTGCGATTCGTGCGCCGGCATCCAGCGCAACTGGCGCCGCGCCCGTGGTCACCCCGAACTGATCCAGGGCACCCACCGCACCGAATCACACAAACACGGCCAGGTCGTCATCACCAAGTACTGCTGCGAGCGCTGTGGCACGACATGGGAGTACGAGAACAACAAGGTCAACCGCCACGCGGGTTGGTCCGTGATCGGCCGCTAGGGAGATGAAGCGAGCGGTTCGGGAGGATGAGGGTTTTTGGCTGTACCGCCTGTGGAATTGAGGCCACTGCGTCCGTCGTCTCCGCCCTGCTGGCATTGGTGGCCTACCTCGCACTGTTGCGCTATACCGTGGCGCTGTGCAGCGCGGTGGTTTGGTGCCTTGTGACCCAGCCACAAGACTTTTCAGAGATCGTGCGGGTTTCCCTCTATTTTGGGGCGTACCCGCTCGCCTTTGTGATTGCAGAGTGGCGGTTCTTCTATGGCTTCGATGGAGCGCGCCGCAAAGGTCGCGCCCCATCCCATTTCACCGATCAGTAGCTGGCCAGCGGCGTGATCTGGGCGTTTTTGAAGGTATACACCGTGATGGGGGCTTGCTTCATAGTGCCCTTGTCGTCATAGGCGTAGGTGCCGGCCACGCCTTTGTAGCTGCCAGTGCGGATCTGCGCAGCCACCTTCACCGGGTCAACGGAGCCGACTTTAGCCATGGACAGGCCAATCAGCATGGTTTGATCGTAAAAGGACGCCGCGTAGACGTCAGCATCCAGGTTGAACCGCTTTTTGAAGCGGGCTTTGAACGCAGGACCTTCGCTGGTTTTATCCAGCATGGCGCCGCCCTGCGCACAAAAGACCACGTCGTTCAACACGTCACCGCCGAGCTTGCCCATTTCAGGGCTGCACAAAGTATCCCCGCCCAGCAGCTTGGCGTTCACGGCCAGTTGCTTCATCTGGCGAGCCATGGGAGCGGCCTGGGGCGCGTAGCCACCGAAGAAAACAGCTTCGGGTTTTTTGGCCTTGATGCTGGTGAGGATGGCGGAGAAGTCCGTGGCTTTGTCGGTGGTGTATTCCTGACCCACGATGGTGAGC
>CAJASG010000205.1 GCA_903944555.1 uncultured beta proteobacterium | reverse complement strand
GTTGGAGATGGCGCCGGCAATTTTGGCGCTGATGTCCGCCAGCGTTTGGGCATCGCGCTTGGCGCGTTCAACCTTTTTTTGATCGCCCGACATTTTCTTGGCTTTCTTTTCTTCCCCGTCCCCGCGCTTGGATTGTCCCGCTGATTGGGTTAAATCACTGCCGCCCCCAGTGATCACACTGTTGCTAGCCCCCGCGCCCGAGCCACCTTGCATTGCGACCTTGAGTGGCGATTGAAAGTAGTCGGAAATTCCTTTTTTGTCTCCCTCTGACGTGCTGCCGAGCAGCCACATCAAAAGAAAAAACGCCATCATGGCGGTCACGAAGTCAGCGTAAGCGATCTTCCAAGCACCCCCATGCACCGCGTGGCCGCCTTTTTTGACCCGCTTGATGATGATGGGTTGGAGTTTTTTTGCGTCTCCTGCCATGCTTAGTGCCCCGTGCCCTTACTTTTTCTTGACATGGGCTTCCAGCTCGGCAAACGTGGGGCGATCGAGTGAGAATAGGACTTTGCGCCCGAATTCGATAGCGGTGGACGGGTTGTACCCCTGCATGCTGGCCAACAAGGTGGTCTTAATGCATTGCAGCTCCTTGCCGCCTTCTTCCACTTTTTGCTCCAGGATTCCTGCCAGCGGTTCGGCAAACGCGTAAGCCAACAAAATCCCCAAAAACGTACCCACCAAGGCGGAACCGATCATGCCGCCCAGTACCGCAGGCGGTTGCCCCACGGATCCCATGGTGTTCACCACCCCCAGCACCGCAGCCACAATGCCGAAGGCGGGCAAGCCGCCGGCGATGCGCTGAATGGCAGCCACTGGCGCGTGGGCTTCGTGGTGGTGCGTGTCAATTTCATTGTCCATCAGGGACTCGATCTCGTGGGCGTTCAGGTTGCCCGAGACCATCATGCGCAGGTAATCGGTAATGAACTCGACCACATGGTGGTCAGAGCCCACGGTGGCATATTTATTGAAAATTGCGGAGTCGTGGGGTTCTTCCACGTCCTTCTCGATGGCCATCAGGCCTTCCTTGCGGGCTTTTTGCAGAATGTCGTACAGCAGCGCCAACAACTCCATGTAGCGGTCCTTGCTGTATTTGCTGCCTTTAAAGCACTCACCCAGCCCTTTCATGGTCGCCTTGACCACTTTCATCTGGTTGTTCGCCAGAAACGCCCCAATGGTGGCACCACCGATGGTGATCATCTCAAACGGCAACGCGGTCAAGATCACCTTGATGTTGCCACCGTGAAAAATGTACACGCCAAACACGCACACCAAGATAACGAGCCAACCAACGATTACAAACATAGGCGCATTGTGACAGGGAAGCCAAAGGCCTCAAGGGTTGAAGAGCTTGGCTTTTAACGGCCTCCTCCTATCATATCGTCCTGGCGCTGGGTGACTTAAATATATTGCCAAATTGGCACTTTAGGTCCGTGGATACTGCGCAAACAGCTATGAAAATAATAGCATTAATGCAGCAAGATGCCGCCTGTGGCGGCGCCTTTGCCGGCGCGCGCTGGTGGTGTGCACAGGCCGCACTCAAAATGGCGGGAGTTTTCATAAGCCTCGCTCACAAAGTGGCCGCCGCATTTGGAGCACTTGGTCATGGACAGCATGTTGTTGTCGATGAACTTCACCAGGCGCCACGCGCGGGTGATGGTCAACAGGGGTTCGACGCCGCAGGCAGCGATTTGCTCGGTGTACAGCTTGTAGGCTTTCATGATCGCGTCGATATCGTCCAGCGCGCTCACCTTGGTCAGGTACTCATAGGTGTTTTGGAATAGCGATGCATGGATATTGGGCTGCCATGTCAAAAACCAGTCGGTCGAGAAGGGGAGTTGCCCTTTGCTGGGGGAGCGACCTGCCACCTCTTTGTATAGGCGCAGCAAGCGTTCATAGGACAAGTCCGTTTCGCTTTCCAGCACCTGCAGGCGAGCGCCCAGGTTAATCAGTGCAACTGCACGTTCAACTTGCTTGGAATCATTCAAAACGCTTTTTGTGGCCATGGTGCTGCTCCTGATACTTGATACGGTGACTAATTACATGGCTTCGGCAAAACGGCCGGCCATCAGAATGCTGGCGTGCAGCTTGGTGGTGGAGTCGTTGTCCACCTTGTTGATGGTGTGGTTGGTCAGCAGGTTCCACACAATGTCGTCGTCCACGCGGAAGCGGCACAGCAACATATTGCCGGAGGCGATTTTCAAAATTTGCGCGGTAGACAGAGCACCGATCAGGTCGGCAGCCTCTTCCGACATGCCTAAGCGGAAAAGCGCTTCTGCTTTGTCCTGCCGAATCATGTTCTGTGCCAGCATCAGGTAAGTCAAGTTTGCTTCGCGGATTTCAGTCAGCATTTGTTCGTTGGTCATGTTCGGCTCCTGGTTTAGGGGGCAATTCATTTGAATCACCATGGAGCCAATTCTGGATCCGAACCCCAAAAACTTGAATCCGAAAATGGCTAATCCGGACGTAGGGGAAACGACAGCAGCCTGTAGGGGAAACTCCTACAGGCAATATACGTGTGCAATCAATATGGCGTGGAGATGCCCGCCGCAGTGGCGTATCAATCCAGGCTAACAGGTGCTAACCGCAGCTACAGGTTCGTGAAGACACAAGCGCTTGGGCTTGATATCAGCAGGTGCGTGCGAGGCACTGAACGCAAAGAAGAAAACTACAAGAAAGATTATTGAAACGTGAAGCGCAGGCCCGCTCTCGAAAAGCTCTTCGCAAATCCGTTCAAAGTCAGTCGAAAACCAGCAGAAAGCCAGTCGCTGAGCCTGCACAGCAGGCTGCGACCAGCCTACTGACGCAGCAGGGCCAACACGCCTTGTGGCAACTGGTTCGCTTGCGCGACCATCGCGGTGCCGGCTTGTTGCAAGATCTGGGTGCGCGACAGGTTGGCCGTTTCCATCGCAAAGTCGGCATCCTGAATCCGTGAGCGTGAAGCCGACAGGTTTTCACTGGTGGTGTTCAGGTTTTCGATGGTGGTCAAGAAGCGGTTTTGTACCGCACCGAGTTGGGCTCGGTTACTGCTGACGGTGGAAAGTGCCGCGTCGATTGTCAGTAACGCATCGGTGGCTCCGGCGGACGTACTGATATCGACGTTGGCTACTGCTGAAGTGAGCTACCCGAAGATGCTGCGTCTTTGATCAATGTGCCGTAGGCGTCTGAGCTGGTTGTGAACCCGTTTGACGAGTTGAGCGTCACGCTGCCGCCGATAGTTGCGACCGAAGTCGTTGCCGCAGTGGCATCGCCAAAGGTGGTTCCAGCACCGACTGCTGTGTTGTCTACGCCCACAATGGTGGCACCCGTCAGGCCTGCGCCCGCGCCACTCAAGTTGCCGACGCGAATGTCATCACCGGTGGTGTTGGTCAGTACCAAGTTGCCGCTCTTGTCCGCAGTGGCCGTGATGTTGGTACTGCCGGTTTGCGAATTGATGGCTTGTGCCATGCCTGACAGATCGGTCAGGCTGGAGACGGTTGCGGAGATGGTAATGGGCGTGGCATTGGCACCCATCAGCTCAAATTGCACCGAACCTGTTTGTACCAGTCCATAGATGGTCGCTTTGTTGGTCGGCACTGCGGTGACGCCAGTGTCGGCGGTGAATGCATTGACAGCCGTCGCAATTTTTTTGGCGCTAGCTGAGGCCAAGGTGCCCACAGCGGGGTCCGTTGCTTTGACGGCGCCGTTGCCAGAAATAGTCAGCGTTTGGGTTGCGAAGCCGTTGATGGCTGTAACCACGTTGGCTGGCGTGCTCAAGGGGCCTGCGCTCAGTGTGGGTGTCGAGATGGTTGGACTGGTGAGCGAGGTGCTCACCTTGTTGTTGCCCATGTCGGTGGCCAAGGCACTAGCAACACTTACGCCGATGGTCTGGTTGGCATTGGCACCCACTTGGAACTGCTGTGTGGTGAAGCTGCCGTCAAGCAACTTCAATCCATTGAACTCGGTTTGACTCGCAACACGGGCAATTTCGGATGTGAGTTGTGCAACCTCTTGCTGCAGCGCAGCACGGTCACTAGCGCTATTGGTTCCGTTGGCCGATTGCACAGCCAGTTCACGAATGCGCTGCAAGTTGGCAGAAATGCTGCCCATGGCGCCTTCAGCCACCTGGGACAGAGAGATGCCGTCATTGGCATTGCGCGACGCCTGGTTCAGACCCCGAATTTGGGATGTCATGCGGTCACTGATCGCCAGACCGGCGGCATCGTCTTTGGCGCTGTTGATGCGCAAGCCGGAAGACAGGCGTTGCATGGACGTTTGCAAGGATGCTTGCGACATGCCGAGATTACGCTGCGCAGTCAGCGAAGCAATATTGGTGTTGATAGTTGAGGCCATTGCGAAACTCCTAAAAAGATTGAACCGGCGTCGCCGCCGATTGCAAAGCCTGCTTACCCGCAGACAATCAGTAACGATGGGTAAATTGTGGAGATGTCGGTTAAAGCTGAATTGCCGATAAACGCGGTAAAACCCGCGCTAATTCACCGTCGATGCCGATTCTTGATAGGGGTAAACCCTTATATGCAAGAGAAGGGGTGTAAACCCCCTTTAAATTGCAAATGCTTGGCAGAAGTCGCGTGTTATTGCAATAGAAGTTGCATAGCAGACTAAAGTTTTTCGCTAAGCACCCGAAAACAATTCCAACGGGTCATAAACAACCTGTCGTCCGGAAGGCGCCTAGGGTGGTGCACCGGTCATAGTGCCAGTAGCAATGCTGGCGTTGAGATCGGCATGTCGCCGGATTTAGTGAGCTTTTTACAGGAGTAATTATCATGGCTATGACAATCAACACCAATATCCAGACCCTTACAGCGCAACGCAATTTAGGTATGTCGCAGAC
>CAJASG010000204.1 GCA_903944555.1 uncultured beta proteobacterium | reverse complement strand
TGAACCACTTCCCCGCTGATGGTTTCGAATGCTCCTGGCCCTAGGCGGGCGATGAGGTTCCAGCTCACACTTTTCAAAAGGTGCTCGCGCTGTGCTTTATATGTTGGTAGGAATAACCAGTTCTGAGGCATGACAATTTGAACGACACCCGTATCATCTAAAGTCAACTCCAGACACCGCTCCAAAAACACATTCGCCAAGTCATTTTTGGCATTAGGGTAATGCTGGTCACAATAGTCTCTCAGAGACTGCTCCTGTTTGCCCCGCGCCAGATACGGCACGTTGGTCACCACCAAGTGATAACGTGCATCCATCAGGCGCGCTGCTTCCAGCAGTCCACGGGCGCTGATGGCCAAGTCCCAGGCTTCGTCATTCAAATCTTGCGCGCCGCCCAGCAGGGTGCCGGACTGCTCGTCGCTTAAGGCTTGCTCTATCAGCGTTTGCAACCTGTCAAAGTTGGAGGTTGCCAGGTCGTTCTTGATGCTGAGCGAGGGGTTGAGCAAGCTGCCCAGTAAGGGCGCTTGGGCAAACACGCTGTGCAGCAGGCGCAGTTCTTGGCGCAAAAGTGCGGCGTTGGGCTGGCTGTCGGGCACCAACGCTTCCCAATCCTGGGGGCGGGCAGACACTTTTAGGCCGCAGCAGGCAATACGCGGCGCGGGCATACCTGGCCGCACGCCCAGCGGGTTGCCGTTTTCATCGAGGTAGCGCCAGGCGGCCAGGGCCAGTGCGAAAACAGCTATTTCAACGCAGCGAGGGTCAATTTCCAGGCCGTGCAGGTTGTGCGCCATCACCGCATCGACCGCGTCCATGGCGCTCAAACCCTCATCACCCATGCGCAGCGGCACCAGCAGCAAAAAGGCCGCCACCAAAAAGTGGCCGGAGCCACAGCTGGGGTCGAGCAGCTTAAAATCGGTCAAGTGGTCGGGCCAGCCTTCAAAGTTGCCAGCAGCGGGGCTGTCGTCTTCCAGCGTGCGCAAATACGGCATAGCCACAGGACAAGGCTGGCCGGGGTGGCGGGTGTGCCACCAGGCACCCAGCGAGTTGTGCAGCAAAAAGTCCACCATATAGTGTTCGGTAAAGAGTTGGGTGACGGCGGGTAGCTCGTCGGCACCTATCTTGACCTCGGAGGCGTTGACCTCGTCTTTGCGCTTGGCTTGCCAAAACTGATAAACCCAGCCCAGGCTGTCACTGGCCAGAAAGACCTCGGGCGGCAGGTTAGCCAGCAGCCGCTCCAGCTCCCGTTGATGTTCGGGTGCAAAACTGAGTTCAAACACCGGGCTATGCGGTTTGAAGACTTGCGGCAACATGCGCGCGGCCAGCTTACCCGCCAGCTCCCAATGGCTTTTGGCGCCCATCGCCATATCCGGGTGGTTGTCCACCATGTCACGGCAGTCGTCCAGCGACACCGCAGCGCCCGGCTCCCACATCAATAAATTGTTTTCTGCAAGAAAGCGGGCAAACAACATGCGGTGCCAGTGCTCGTAAGCAACCTCCCAGACCAGATGTTGCAACACCTGGGTTTCGTCCTTGTTTTTGACATCACCCAGAGCCCGGCCATGGGACCGCAAGTAGCGGCGCAGGGATTTTTGGTCGGCACTGAGGTAGTCAGGGGCCTTGGCCTCACTCACTGCAAGTTGGGTTAAAGCCGCCTTGCCAGCCTTCTCAGCCACGTCGCGTGCCGCTTTGACTGTGTTTTCAAGCTGGGTTCGAAGCGGCTTGGGCAGCGGTGCATTGAGGACGGTATTTACGTTTGACATCAGAATCTCAGTGTGAATTTTCAGGCATCTGGGCTGTGGCGCTGCGGCGAAGTAGCTGTTATATCAATAGCTACTTGCGCAGCGCAGTCAATGGTTTGGCGCCATTTGACATGGCAACATCGAAAATCAGAGTGCGA
>CAJASG010000203.1 GCA_903944555.1 uncultured beta proteobacterium | reverse complement strand
GGTGGGCGCGGGCGGCATCATGCTGCCTAACCACTCGCCACTGGTGGTTGCCGAGCAGTTTGGCACGCTGGAGTCTCTCTACCCCGGCCGCATTGACCTCGGGCTGGGCCGCGCGCCGGGCTCCGACCAAACCACCGCCCGCGCGCTGCGCCGTAACATGGCCTCCGACGCCGACGAATTCCCGCGCGATGTGGTTGAGCTGATGGACTACTTTGCAGGGGAATCCCAGAACGCGGTGCGTGCGGTCCCGGGCCAGGGCCTGAACATGCCCATCTGGATTCTGGGCTCCAGCCTGTTTGGCGCGCAACTGGCCGCCGCCCTGGGCCTGCCCTATGCCTTTGCATCGCACTTTGCGCCGCAGCAAATGATGCAAGCCGTTGCGCTGTACCGGGCCAATTTCCGGCCCTCCGAGCGCCTGGCCAAACCGTATGTCATGCTGGGCTTCAACGTGTTTGCGGCCGACAGTGACGAAGAAGCCGCCTTTCGGGCCACCTCCATGCAGCAAGCTTTTGTCAACCTGCGCAGTGGGCGCCCCGCCCGGCTGCCGCCTCCGGTGGCGGGCTACCCCGAACTGGTTGGCCCGCAAGAGCGCGCCCTGCTGGACAGCGTGTTGTCGTGCTCGGCCATTGGTGCACCCCGCACGGTGCGCGCCAGCCTGAACGCATTTATCGAGCGAACCGGCGCGGACGAGCTGATGATCACCTCGCAAATTTATGACCACTCGGCGCGGCTGCGCTCGTATGAAATCACGTCAGGCATGTTTTCCACCACCCTGTAGTTAGTCCGTATTACTTTGAAAGGAAGCACCATGAGCGAATACCCTGTTGCCACCGCAGAAAAACGCAGCATCTGGATACGCGGCCTGTTGATGATCCTGATGGCACTGGCCTACCAGCTGGCAGGCACCGTGCTGTTTTTCATCGCCCTGATCCAGTTTGTGCTGGCGTTGCTCAGCGACGCGCCCAACCCGCGCTTAGCGGCGTTTGGCCGCAGTGTGGGGCTCTTCCAAAGCCAGATCGCCAGTTTCGTCAGCTTTGCCAGCGAAGACCTGCCATTTCCGTTTGCCGACTGGCCCAGCTAGATCGGTCGGCTTGGGCAAGGCGGCGTGTGAAATTGCTACATTAGCGAACATCACAACCGTCAGTGCTCCGAGAAAACCGAATGCCCGCAACCGAAATCACCGTCTCCTCTGCAGGAACAATCGCCGGCAAAGAAATGCTAGTTCCAACCGGGCAGCAAGGAAGCGTGTTTCCCCATATTCAAGACTGGGTCACCAGCAAGCTAAGTGCCAAAATTGCGGTGAAAGACATTAGCAGCGCCGTCCTTGTCAAAGGAATCAAGCAGTGGTCTGTATTTGAAGAAAAATCCGGTAAAAAAACCATTCGAACCGTATTCAAAATTACATAACCGCCGACCGATGCCACTGACAACGACAAAAATCACCCGCATGGATTTGCCCGCTCCGAATGGCCCAGAATTGAAAGCCGCTCGTTTGAGCGCTGGGCTGAGTCAAGTTGAAGCGGCAGAGCTGATGGGCTACCCGGTACAGGCGGGTAGCAGGGGCGGGATGCAATCCCGTACTTGGCAAGCACTGGAGAGCCCGAATGATGAGCGCAATATGCCGGGCCCGGTTTTCGCGCTATTTCTCTTGCTCACGCATCAGCATCCCGCATTGACACTCAATTTGCGGGTCCTCGACTCAACTCCAGCTACAGCGCCTTAGCCAAGCGCCGAACGCCTTCCTCAATTTTTGCCACATCGGCGGTAGCAAAGCTCAAGCGGAAGGTCGCGCGATCGGGGTTGGAGGCGTAAAACGGTGTGCCGGGTACAAAAGCAACCAGTTGGTCAATGGCGCGCTTGGCGAACTCAGCCGCATCGGCATTGGGTGCTGTCAGACGTGTCCAGAAGAACATGCCACCTTGGGGCTGGCTGAAGCTGACCGCATC
>CAJASG010000202.1 GCA_903944555.1 uncultured beta proteobacterium | reverse complement strand
CCGTGGCCGGGGACGATCACATTTCCAAAAGCTCCACCGCCGCGCACCAGAGCGACCACATTTTCAAAGCCTGTGGTACTCCAGTATTCTTCCCGGCCATTGTGCAGGCAATCCTGGATTTGGGCGTGCACGCCTTCGCCATGAGCCGTTTTTCCGGCGTGTGGGCCGGGATGATGACGCTCCAGGAGATCGTGGAAAGCAGCGCCACGGTCATGATCGACCCGGACCGGGTGCAGATCCAGATCCCGACCGACTTTGTCATCCCGCCGGGTGGCCTGCACATCCGCTGGCCCGATGCCGCGCTGGAGCAAGAGGCCCGCTTGTTTGACTACAAGTGGTACGCCGCGCTGGCCTACATCCGCGCCAACCGGCTGAACTACAACGTCATTGAAGGCCCGCACGACCGCTTCGGCATCATCGCCAGCGGCAAGGCGTTCAACGACACGCGCCAGGCTCTGCTCGATTTGGGGCTGGACGATACGACCTGCCAGCGCCTGGGTATCCGGCTGCACAAGGTGGGGGTCGTTTGGCCGCTGGAGGCGCAGTTGACCCGCGAATTCGCCACCGGCCTGCAAGAGATTTTGGTGGTGGAAGAAAAACGCCAGGTCATCGAATACCAGTTGAAGGAAGAGCTGTACAACTGGCGCCCCGACGTGCGCCCGACGGTACTGGGCAAGTTCAACGAGGTGGAGACCGGTGAGGCCGCTGACCGCTATGGCAGCGGCGGTGAATGGTCCATGCCCAACCCGACTGCCAACACTTTGTTGCGCGCCAATGCGGATTTGTCACCCTCCATCATCGCGCGCGCCATCGCCCAGCGCATCAAAAAACTGGGGGTGGACGCTGACACGGCTGCGCGCATTGATGCGCAATTGGCGATTTTGCAGGCCAAAGAACGCTCCATGCAGGTGATCGAAGTGGGTGGGGTGGCCGGTGTTGACCGCCAACCCTGGTTCTGCTCCGGCTGCCCGCACAACACTTCCACCAAGGTGCCCGAGGGTTCGCGCGCCATGGCCGGCATCGGTTGCCATTTCATGACGATCTGGATGGACCGCGCCACCGTGGGGTTCACCCAGATGGGCGGCGAAGGTGTGCCGTGGGTCGGACAGCAGCCCTTCAGCCACGACAAGCACATGTTTGCCAATCTGGGTGATGGCACCTACTTCCACAGCGGCCTGCTGGCGGTGCGCCAAAGCATTGCGGCGGGGGTCAACATCACCTACAAAATTTTGTACAACGACGCCGTGGCCATGACCGGTGGCCAGCAGGTCGGTGAACGCCCCGAAGGCCATTCGGTGGTGCAGATTGCGCAGTCGATGCGGGCCGAAGGCGCAGTCAAAATCACCATCGTCACCGACGAGCCGGAAAAATACGCCCACACCGACGGCTTGCCCGAAGGCATTGCGATTGAACACCGCGATGAGTTGGACCGGGTGCAACGCGAGTTCCGCGGCATCTTGGGCACCACGGTCATCATTTACGACCAGACCTGTGCGACGGAAAAACGCCGCCGCCGCAAGCGGGGCACATTGGTGGACCCGGCGGTGCGTGTGGTCATCAACGAACTGGTGTGCGAAGGCTGTGGCGACTGCGGGGTGCAAAGCAACTGCATGAGCGTGGAGCCACTGGAGACCGAGTTCGGGCGCAAACGCCAGATCAACCAAAGCACCTGCAACAAGGACATCTCTTGCGTCAAAGGCTTTTGCCCCAGCTTTGTGACGGTGGAGGGTGGCAAGTTGCGCAAGAAAGCCGCCGCCGCGGAGTCGAAAAGCACTTCTGCATGGGGCACGTTGCCGTTGCCTCCAATCGCGGATGTGCACAGTGCGCCGGGCGGCGTCTGGGGCACCGTCATTGCCGGGGTCGGCGGCACTGGGGTCATCACCATCGGCCAGTTGCTGGGCGTGGCTGCGCACCTGGAAGGCAAGGGAATCGTCACCCAGGACGCCGGGGGACTGGCGCAAAAAGGCGGTGCCACCTGGAGCCATGTGCTCATTGGCGCGTCACAAGACGCGATTCGCACCACCCGCGTGGGCATGGCCTCGGCCGACCTAGTGCTGGGCTGCGACCCGATCGTGGTGGCAGGCAAGGAGACGCTGCTGCGCATGCGTCCGGGGCGCACCCATGTGGCGCTCAATTCCAACAGCGCCCCGACGGCGGCCTTTGTCAAAAACGCCAACTGGCTCAATCCAGGTGATCAGTGTGTGGCCGACATTGCCAAAACGGTGGGTGACGCAAACGTGGGTATTTTTGATGCCGACGCCATGGCCACCCAGTTCATGGGCGACAGCATCTATACCAACCCCATCATGTTGGGATTTGCCTGGCAAAAGGGCTGGATTCCTTTGGGGCAAGATTCCCTGATGCGGGCGATTGAGCTCAATGCGGTGGCCATAGAGCAGAACAAGGCTGCGTTCGAATGGGGGCGTCGGGCTGCCCACAACTGGGCCGGTGTGCAAAAAGCACTCAACCCCGGGCAGGTGATTTCATTCATGCGCAAAGAAGTGCTGCCCGTGGAAGATATGGTGCGCCAACGCGTGGAGTTTTTGATCAGTTACCAAAATGCCGCCTATGCAGCGACCTACGCGGCATTCGTAGAGCAGGTTCGTCGCGCGGAGGACGCCATCGGCGGGGATGCCTCGCAGAAGCGCCCCCTGACCGAGGCGGTTGCCCGCTACCTCTTCAAGCTCATGGCCTTTAAGGATGAGTACGAGGTCGCTCTCCTGCACACTGATGCGGCTTTTCATGCCAAGGTAAACGGGATGTTCGAAGGCGACTTCAAGCTCCATTACCACTTGGCGCCGCCGCTGCTTGCGCGCAAGAACGAGCAGGGCGAGCTACAAAAGGCCAAGTTTGGCCCTTGGATGCGTACTGCGTTCCGCTTGCTGGCCCCGCTCAAGGTGTTACGCGGGGGGGCATTGGATGTATTTGGCTACACCCAGGAGCGCCGTGAAGAGCGTGCTTTGGCACAGGAGTACCAAAGTGCGGTGGCCGGTATGCTGCCGACGCTGAATTCCGCCAACTTGGCGGCTGCTCTGGCTTTTGCGCGGGTGCCAGAGCAGATACGGGGCTTTGGCCATGTCAAAGCGTGCAGTCTGATCGGGGCTCGCACGCAAGGGAAGCAGTTGGTATTGCAGTTTTATGCAGAGAAAGCGCAAGAAGCCTAGGGGCAAACAAGGCGCTGTGAAAGAAGCAGGTCGTCGCCCCGCTTACAATGCCCGGTTGTCTGCCTTGGGCCGGTGAGCGTTCGCTTGCCTTTTCAAGGCGGCGTTCGATTCCTTGTTTTGATCCATTTTGTGGAGTTTGCCTGTGTTCATTTCTTCTGCCTTTGCCCAAACCGCCCCCGCTGCTGCCGCTGGTGGTGACCTGCAGTCCACCCTGACGAGCATGTTGCCCCTGGTACTCATGTTTGTGGTGTTGTACTTTGTGATGATTCGCCCCCAAATGCGCAAGCAAAAAGAACACAAGGCCATGATTGATGCACTGGCCAAGGGCGATGAAGTCGTTACCGTCGGTGGCGTACTGGGTAAAGTCAGCAAGATGGGTGAGAGCTATGTCGGCCTGGAAGTTGCCAGCGGCGTTGAAGTCCAGGTTCAGCGCAGTGCCGTGGTGCAGGTGTTGCCCAAAGGTTCCATTAAGTAACCCCACCCGTTTTCACTACTTCTAAGCGCGATCATGAACCGTTATCCGGTGTGGAAATACGCGATTATTTTGATCGCGCTCATAGTGGGCGGGCTGTATGCCCTGCCCAATGTTTTTGGTGAAGCGCCTGCGGTGCAGGTGTCGGTTATCAAGTCCTCCATCAAGTTGGATGACTCGGCGCTGGTCCGGGTTGAAGAGGCCCTGAAGACCGCAGGCCTAACGGCCGATGCCATCACGCTGGAAGGAGTGTCCATCAAGGCCCGCTTTGCGGATACCGATGCGCAGCTCAAGGCCAAGGACGCGATCCAAAAAGCACTCAACCCGGACGCCGCCGATCCGTCGTTTGTGGTTGCGCTCAATTTGCTGTCCCGCTCACCCGCGTGGCTGACCGCTCTGCATGCCTCCCCCATGTACCTGGGGCTGGATTTGCGCGGTGGCGTGCATTTCATGCTGCAGGTGGACATGCAGGCCGCACTGACCAAAAAAGCCGAGTCACTGGCGGGGGATATCCGCTCCGGCTTTCGGGAAAAAAATGTGCGCCATGGCGGCATTGCGCGCAATGGACAGACCATTGAAATCCGTTTTCGTGATGCGGCGACCGTCGAAGCCGCCAAGCGCGTGATTCAGGACCAGTTTCCTGACCTGATCACGGTGGAGTCTGCTGACGGCACAGAATTCAAGATGGTTGCCTCCATCAAGCCGGTGTCGGCGCGCACGGTGCAAGACCAGGCGCTCAAGCAAAACATCACCACGCTACACAACCGTATCAATGAGTTGGGTGTGGCAGAGCCGGTGATTCAGCAGCAGGGCTTGGACCGCATCGTGGTGCAACTGCCCGGTGTGCAAGACACGGCCAAAGCCAAAGATATTCTGGGGCGTACCGCCACACTGGAAATTCGTATGGTGGACGAAGGCGCCGAAGCCCGTTCCGCAGAGACTGGCAGCGGGCCAGTGCCATTTGGTTCCGAACGCTTTCTGGAGCGTAATGGCCAGGCCGTTATCGTGAAGAAACAGGTGATTTTGACCGGCGAAAACCTGACCGATGCACAACCCGGCTTCGACAGCCAGACGCAGGAAGCTGCCGTGCACCTGACGCTGGACGCCAAAGGCGCGCGCATATTCAGGGATGTGACCCGCGAAAGCATTGGCAAGCGCATGGCGATCCTGCTGTTCGAAAAAGGCAAGGGCGAAGTGGTGACGGCCCCGGTGATCCGTTCCGAAATTGGCGGCGGCCGGGTCCAAATCTCGGGCCGCATGACCACTATGGAAGCTGCCGACACCGCGCTTTTGTTGCGGGCCGGCTCGCTGGCGGCGCCCATGGAAATTATCGAAGAGCGCACCATTGGCCCAAGCCTGGGTGCGGAGAATATTGCCAAGGGCTTCAATAGCGTGACCTGGGGGTTTGTGGCGGTGTCCATTTTCATGTGCGCCTACTACATGCTGTTTGGTGCGATTTCCAGTGTTTCGCTGGCCTTTAATTTGCTGTTGCTGGTCGCGGTGTTGTCCATGCTGCAAGCCACCTTGACGCTGCCCGGTATGGCGGCCATGGCGTTGGTGCTGGGTATGGCGATTGATGCCAATGTGCTAATCAATGAGCGGGTGCGTGAGGAGTTGCGCAACGGGGCATCGCCGCAGGCGGCCATTCATGCCGGCTATGACCGCGCCTGGGCCACCATCATTGACTCCAACGTGACAACCCTGATTGCCGGATTGGCCTTGCTGGCCTTTGGTTCCGGCCCGGTGCGGGGTTTTGCGGTGGTGCACTGCTTGGGCATTTTGACCAGTATGTTCTCTGGAGTGTTCTTCTCCCGGGGCGTGGTAAATTTATGGTACGGCCGACAAAAGAAGCTCAAAAGCGTGTCGATTGGTACGGTATGGCGGCCTGATTCCGGTAATCAGGTGACGACCAACTCAAGGGAATAGACATGGAATTTTTCAAAATCCGCCGCGACATTCCGTTCATGCGGCATGCGTTGGTGTTCAACCTGGTCTCGCTGGTTACGTTTTTGGCTGCATTGTTCTTTCTGTTCTCGCGCGGTTTGCATTTGTCGGTGGAGTTCACTGGCGGCACTCTGATGGAGGTGAGCTACTCACAGCCCGCTGACCTGAACGCCATTCGCAGCGCGGTGGCCAATCTGGGGATCAACGACGTCCAGGTGCAAAACTTTGGCACTGCGCAAGACGTGCTGATCCGTATGCCCGTGCAAAAAGGCAGCAACTCCAGCCAGCAAAGCGAACGTGTGCTGACCGTGCTCAAGGCAGGGGACGCTTCTGCAACCCTGCGGCGCACCGAGTTTGTCGGGCCCCAGGTGGGCGACGAGCTGGCGGCCGACGGCCTCAAGGCGCTGGCCTTTGTGGTGGTTGGCATCATGCTGTATTTGGCCATTCGCTTCGAGTGGAAGTTTGCGGTCGCGGCGATCATCGCCAATATGCATGATGTGATCATCATCCTGGGCTTCTTTGCGTTCTTCCAGTGGGAGTTCTCGCTGCCTGTGCTGGCAGCGGTGTTGGCGGTGCTGGGTTATTCGGTGAATGAATCGGTGGTGATTTTTGACCGTATTCGCGAGAACTTCCGCCGCTATCGCAAGATGAACACCACGCAAATCATCGACAACGCGATCACCTCCACGATCAGCCGCACCATCATCACCCACGGATCAACCCAGTTGATGGTGTTGTCCATGCTGTTGTTTGGCGGGGCTACTCTGCATTACTTCGCGCTGGCACTGACCATCGGGATTTTGTTCGGTATTTACTCTTCT
The DNA here is from genome assembly GCA_903944555.1 of uncultured beta proteobacterium. Classification (GTDB taxonomy): domain Bacteria; phylum Pseudomonadota; class Gammaproteobacteria; order Burkholderiales; family Burkholderiaceae_C; genus Allorhodoferax. Next base: position 6,935 of record CAJASG010000202.1, on the reverse strand, counting down.
GTTTTTGTCGCTGCGGCGATAGCCATGTGGCTGGGGATACAGCGGGAAGACCTGATTAAGGGTACAGTCAAGAAAGACGAAGACCCCAACGATCCCAACGCAGGCGCTACCGTTTGACCCCTTCCTGATTTATGGCGACTCAATCTAACCCATCCCCCAGACTGCAACTCGCCCGTGCGGTGCGTGACCGTTTTCTGGTGGAAGCGGGTAAGGGCATGCTGGAAATCAGCGGTGCCGTGCAGGAGCGGCTCACAGCTTTGATGGATGAGCCGGCCAATGCCAGGGACAACCAGGCACGCCGCGAGGTCTGGATGGCGTACAAGACCTGCCGTCCCCTGTGGCTTGACGGGACGATGAAGGTCTGGAAAGAGTGTCTGGAGCCCGCCAAGCAGAAGAAGACTGTCGACACCGATGTGGGTGGGTTGGAGCTGGTCGGTGCCGAGGTGGTTGAGAATAAAATTCTGGCCTCGCGCATGGTGATGGCGGTCATGGATAAGGTGAACGCGCAGTTTGATGACCTGCGCCTGCGCATGCAGCGTCTGGAGGGTATTGAAGAACTCGACAGCATGGATCTGCTGCGCCCGGATGTGTTGGTGCTGATGATGGTGGAGCAATGGGCGATCTCGGGCATGCCTGGGGAGTCCTGGCCCATGGTCAACGAGGTGGTGCAGCGGCAACTGATTGAGCGCTTGAAAGATGCGTACAAAAATGCCAATGACCTGCTGATCAAGCAGGGCGTTATGCCCACGATTGAACTCAAGGACCGTGTGAAAGCCCCTGTGCGTGGTAGCGATCGGCGTGCACCGCCCCCGCCCGTGGCACCCCCTGCGCTGGGTCCTGAAGTTACCCCCAGCGCCTATGGCGATGTTTACCCGCAGTACGGCGGCAATCCTTCGCCGCGCGGACAAGGTCCGTCTGTGGGCGCTGCTTACCAGTCGCAACCCTCTTCTGGTGCTATGGCGCAGGGTGCTGGCCCCGCACAAGCGCATCAAGGGGTGGGGGCCTCCGACGCAGTCGGCCTAACGTCCGCCCCGCGTTCAGGCGGAGGTTTTTTTGGGGGGCGTTTGGGATGGGGGCAAACGGGGTCGGCAAGCGGTGCAGATGCAGGCGAAGCGGATGGACGGGTCGTTGCGTCATCGGCGTCCACTCCATTTTGGAAGCAATCTTCGGGTTCGAACAGTGTTCCAGGGCAAGGCTACGGAGCGTCTGACGAAACCCGCATGATGACCAGCAACACGCCACTGGCCCGGGCTCGCAGTCGTGCCCAAGGCGTGATTGGCCAGATTCGACGCATGTTCGTGAGCCATGGTGGAGGCGATTTTGTCGGTGGTGGGCACCAAGCACCCTCTCCCGCACTGGCAGCTGCGCTGGCACCTCCCGCCCCCGGAACGCCCGGCGCGTATGCGGTGGGTGGGACCCTGTACGAAGATTTCAGTCCAGCAGGGGTGGCCCGCGTAGCCGAAGACCTGCGCGAAAAGACGACCGACCTGAAGAAAAAGGCCGAGACCAAGGGTGAAAAAGCCACCATCGAAATTGTGGCCTTGATGTTTCAGGCAATTTTGGCCGAAGAGCGCATTCCGCCGGGAATTCGGGTCTGGTTTGCGCGGTTGCAAATGCCGGTGCTGCGTGTGGCATTGGAAGACCCCGACTTTTTGGGTACGACCACCCATCCAGCGCGGCTGTTGATCGACCGCATGGGGTCGTGCGTGATGGGTTTTGACGCGGTCGGGGTCCAGGGTGTCGCCATGGAAGCGGAGATCAAGCGCATCGTCCAGGTGATTGAGCAATACCCGGAGACTGGGAAAAAAGTCTACCAGGTGGTCTTTGAGGAATTCCAGAAGTTCCTGTCCAAGTTTTTGACCGAAAAAGGGCCTGCGCAAAAGGTTGTGAGCGTTGCACAGCAGGTGGAGCAAAAGGAAACCCTGGTCATCCAGCACACCATTGAGATGCGCAACATGCTCAAGGACATGCCGGTACGCGACGAAATCCGGGCGTTCCTGTTCAAGGTCTGGGCCGAGGTGTTGGCGGTGGCCGCCGTGCGAAAAGGGCCGCAACATGCAGACACACTTTTGCTGAAAAAATCGGCCACCGATCTGGTATGGGCCGCCAGCGCCAAGCCCAGCCGCGCAGACCGGGCACGTGTGATTCAGGATTTGCCCAACTTGCTCTTGCGCCTGCGTTCAGGGATGACCTTGCTGGGGATGCCCCCTTCGGAGCAGGAGGCGCACATCAAGACGGTGAGTGATACGCTGGCAGATGCCTTTTTGTCCAAGACCCAGGCGATTCCCCAGGCGAATATTGACGCTATGGCAGAGCGTCTGAAGAATCTGGAGGACTTCATTAGTGAAGACGGGGTCGGTGATTTGCCTCTGGATGCCGAAAGCATTGAGATGATGTTGGGCATCGACGCCTCGGCAATCGAGGTGGTTGCCAATGGGGGCTCCAAACCCACGGCGGCCATGCTGGCTTGGGCTCAGGAGTTGCAGCTGGGTAGCTGGTACACGCTGGACCATAACAGGCAAATTACGCAATTGCAGTTTGTCTGGCGCAGTGAGCGCAAGCACCTGAACCTGTTTGCTGCCACCTCGGGTAAGAGCTTTTTAATTCAGGCAGGGCGTCTGGCGGCGTACTTACAGGCAGGTTTGCTGTTGCCGCAGGAAGAGGAATCCCTCACCGTGCGTGCCACCCGCGACGCACTGACCAAACTGGAAGCCAACCCCGAGCGCTTGTTAGCCTAATGTAGGTTGCCCGGTGCGGGCCTCCTCCCTTAGTGTGCGATGCGATCCGAGGTGTCTTCACACAGCTCGTCCAGTATCAGGGCATCCGGTTCCTGCCCAAAGCTCCAATAGACCATCAGGAGGATGATTTTCAAGTCCTCCAGCGACACCGGTGCGCCTGGGGCCGCCATGGCACGGTCGATCACGACCTCTCGCATGTGCGCGGGAAGTACGCCCGCCGACTCGAGGAAGCTGATGAATCCGATGCACTGCACGCCCAAATGGTTTTGCTCCGCGTTTGGGTAAACGCGCACGCTGGTCGGGCTGGGGTGTAGCAACCAAGGTTCCGGCAGTTGCGGGTGGGCCGCAGTGTCCAGGCCTTTGAGCCACGTCATGGCATCGTCAATCTCGTCGGATTCGAAGCCGACGGCACTCAATTTGCGCTCCAAATGCGCAGGCTCAGGGCAAGACTCACCGGTGTAATAGTTTTCGTAAACGAAGACAAGAACTTGAAACATGCCGCCAATATAGCGCAGAAAAATCGGCTTTGTCGCGATGGCCGGACTTGCCCTCTTTATTCGGGTTTAGCCAGCCTTGGCTAGGCCATTTCGTAAAAATCAGCCGCGGGCAGAGCGTTGAAAACGTCCCCCGGGCAGGCGGGCTACCAGGCCACACAGCTCCAGCTCCATGAGTTTGGCCTGCAGGGTCGAGGTGTCCAGTCCGGTGCGGGCTTGCAAACCATCCAGACTGGTGGGATCAAACCCAAGGGCTTCGAGCAGACCAATGTCCTTTGCAGTCAAATTGTCGTGCTCGGTGGACTGCGCGTCTGCTGCCGCAAAGTATGCCGTCGTCGCGGTGGAGGCGTTCAGTGGGTACTCTTCCAAAATGTCCTGAGCGCACTCCACCAGCTTGGCCCCTTGCTTGATTAGGGCATGGCAGCCACGTGCCTGCGGTGAGTGAATTGAGCCGGGAATGGCAAACACATCCTTGCCCTGCTCCGACGCCAGCCGAGCGGTGATAAGCGAGCCGGACTTCAGCGCGGCCTCGACCACCAGCGTTGCGCGTGCCAACCCGGAAATGATGCGGTTGCGTTTGGGAAAATTGTTGGACAGCGGCGGCGTGCCTAATGGGTACTCGCTGAGCAGGACACCGTGCTCGGCAATGCGGTGGGCCAGGTCCAGGTGCTGTTTGGGGTACACACGGTCCAACCCGGTACCCACCACTGCAATGGTTGCCAGTCGGCCTGCCATTGCCCCAGACAGGGCCCCTTCGTGCGCTGCACCGTCTACACCCAGTGCGAGTCCGGACACCACGGTCAGCCCGGCCTGTGCGAGGGTATGTGAAAACTGCCGTGCGTTGGCAAGGCCCTGTGGCGTGGGGTTTCGGCTGCCGACCACGGCCAGGCTGCGGTTCACGCATCCGGCCAACCCGTCGGCTTGCCAAGCTTGTGGCACACCCATGCCGTACAGTAGCAATGGGGGGTCTTCCATGTTCAACAAGGATTGCGGGTAAGCCGGGTCCCCCAAGGTCAAAACCCGTCGGCGTTCCGGGTCGTGCTGCAACCAGGCCCACGTTAATTCAACCAGCGCCGGTAACTCGGCAGGCAGTTGCTGCAGCGCCCCCGCCTGCCGTGTGCTGACGATGTCACTAAGAATGGAGATTGATTGACGGTAGATGTTTTCTGGCAGACCAAAAGAGGTCAGCAGCGTACGCGCTGTGGTGTTCCCCACCCCGGCCGTCAGGCTCAGTCGCAGCCAACCTGCGAGCTCGTCGCGTTCCATGCCCTGCTGCGCGCTTGCGCTCAAGGTGGGTTTGTCAGGCGGTCCCCGACGCGCACACCGTCTGTGATTTGCAGAATCAGCGCGTAAGACAGCCGATCAAAGGTGCGAAACACCATCAATAGACCATTGCTCTCATCCGGTAGCTTCATCAAGGGACGGGCCTCGTCAGCCTTGTCGATGACCCGTGGGCCATCTTTCAAAATACCCATGACGTAGCCGACCTGCATGCCGTCCCGGGTGCCACGGTTAATGGTGACCACCTGGTTTTGCGAAGCGTTGACCACCGCGCTGCCGTAGACCGACACAATGCGCCCGTCGACCTTGCCCTCTGGTGCGCGTGGGTTGTAGGTTAACAACTGCCGCGGTGGCTCGGGGAACATGCGGTCCCCGACGCGCATTTCACCTTTGGCGCCAACGATGTCAATCGTGGCGGGCACGATGGCGGTGTTGGTCTTGCCATCTCTGTCGGTCACTTCGGCGGTCGTCTCGCCGCGCACCAATGTGGCCTTGCCCACATAGATCGCTTCAAAACCGAGTACTTCGCCGGTCGTGGGGTCTTTCAGTGGCGTCGCCGTTCGGAATACCCGGAACTGCTTTTCCAATGTTTGGTCGTCCAGCAAAGGCGCACCATTGGCTCCGCGGGCATACGCGCGGTCACCCCGGGTCAGCAAAACGCGGTTCTCTTGTGCCGAGACAATACGCGGGGCGGTATTGAACTCGGCCTCGCTCAGGATGATGGGTTCCGCGAGAAAGGGCTCGATGACGCTGGACCGCAAGGTGGGCAGTGCGGCGGTCACAAGCGATTCGTACCGGGTGCGGGGGCTTACCCTGACCGTGTCCATGGGGGCGCTGTCTGGAGACTCAGCCCCTTCCAGGCGCAAGGTGGCCATGCCGTTTTTGCGCTCCAGCACCAAAATCTGGCCTGGGTAAATCAGGTGGGGATTTTTGATGTCGGAGAGGTTCATGCCCCACAGGTCTGGCCAGCGCCAGGGGCTTTTCAGGAACAGGCTGGAAATAGCCCACAGCGTATCGCCGCTCTTGATGGTGTAGCGCTCCGGCGCGTTGGCGGCCAAATCGCTCAATGGAACACCTTTTTGCGCAACCTGGGTGGCTCTGTCCTTTTGCGTGACTGTTACAGGGTAGCTTTGAGCCCAAGCAGGTGCTGCTGCCAAAAAGCTGCCAATTACAGCCAGGGTGGCCATTGCTACTTTAGATTTAGCCATCAGGTGTGTCGTCATATCGTGCCGCAATCGAGAAGAATAACTTGATAATTTACGCGCGATTTTGCGCTCAAGCCCTTGATTCAGCAACGTATTTGGCGAGTAAGTCGTGCGAGACGGTCCAAAAGTGGCGAAAATAGCGACATCCTGAAACTTTGCGTAACAGCCTGTTGCCGCGTGTTGCGTACAACCCCTCTGTTGCGAACCTGTTCGATATGGCGCTACTTCCAATTCTTTGTTATCCAGACCCTAAACTCCACCGGGTGGCCAAGCCCGTGGCGCAGGTCGACGCACGCATTCAGTCCTTGGTCGACGACATGCTGCAAACCATGTACGACGCCAAAGGCATTGGCCTGGCGGCCACCCAGATCGACGTGCACGAACGTTTGATCGTGATTGACGTGTCCGAAGAGCGCGACCAACCACTGGTGCTGATCAACCCCACGCTGGTCTGGACCAGCCCCACCAGCCACCTTAACGAAGAAGGTTGCCTGTCCGTGCCGGGTATCTACGATGGGGTTGAGCGGTTTGACGCGGTGCGCATCACTGCACTGGACGAAAAAGGCCAGTCTCGCTCCATTGAAACCGATGGCCTGCTGGCGGTCTGTATTCAGCACGAGATGGACCATCTGCTGGGCAAGGTGTTTGTCGAGTACCTGTCCCCCCTCAAACGCAATCGCATCAAAACCAAAATGCTCAAGGTCATGCGCGAGGACGCGCGTTGAGCGACGTGTTGGCCACTCCCCTGCGGGCCATTTTTGCCGGAACGCCCGAATTCGCGCGGGTGGCGTTGGAGCGTTTGCATGCTGCAGGCCACACCATCGCACTGGTGTTGACCCAGCCCGACCGCCCGGCTGGGCGTGGCATGAAGTTGCACGCGTCGGCCGTCAAGCAGTTTGCGCTGGACCATGGCATTCCGGTGGCGCAGCCCCGCAGCTTGCGGCTGGACGGCAAATACCCGGAAGATGCCGAGGCCGCGCGCCAGGCTATTACGGAGGCCCACGCCGATGTGATGGTGGTCGCGGCCTACGGACTGATCTTGCCGCAATGGGTTCTGGACGTGATGGCTATGCCACATGCCAGCGGCCAACCCCGCTTGGGGTGTTTGAATATCCACGGCTCCTTGCTGCCGCGCTGGCGCGGCGCGGCGCCGATCCACCGAGCGATTGAGGCTGGCGACACCGATACTGGCGTCACCATCATGCAAATGGACGTGG
>CAJASG010000201.1 GCA_903944555.1 uncultured beta proteobacterium | reverse complement strand
CGGCACCCTTGTCCGCCTTGTTGCCAGAGTCGGCCCGGGCGGATACGGCATTGAGCCAGGCGCGGGTGGATTCGATGCGCATCTTCATGTCCATCAGCTTGTGGCGAATCACCTGGTGGTCGACCAGTGCGGTTCCAAAGGTTTTCCGCTGCTGCGCCCAGCTCAGGGCTTCGTCATAGCAACACTCGGAGAAGCCCAGCGCCATGGCGGCCATGGACAGGCGTTCGCCATTGAAGTTGGTGAGGATCATCTTGAAACCATCCCCGTCGTTGCCCACGAGGTACCGGGCTGGCACGCGCACATTGTCAAAGCGCAAGTGTGCGGTGTCCGAGCACAACCAGCCCATTTTCTTCAGGGGGCTGCGTGACAGACCGATTGCATCGCCCGGCACCATCAGCATGGAGATGCCCATGGGGCCTTTGTTTTTCAGGTCGGTGCGCACCGCCACGGTGATCCAGTCCGCGCGCATGCCAGAGGTAATAAAAATCTTTTCACCGTCCACCACATAGTCATCGCCTTCGCGGCGGGCCGTGGTGCGCAGGGCGGACACATCGGTGCCACCACCGGGCTCGGTGATGGCCAGGGCTGCAATTTTTTTACCGGCCAGCACATCGGGAATGACCTCGCGCTGCAAAGCGGGCGAGCCGTGGCGCACCACCGGCGGCAGGCCAATGTTGTGGCTGAACAGGCTGGCCATCAGCCCGCCGCTGCCACCCGCACGGGCCAGCGCAATGGTCAGCGCGTTGCGCAATTTCCAGGGGCTGGGGGTGCCGCCGAACTCTTCGGGGTAGCCCATCTCCAGCCAGCCCATGTCGGCGGCACGCCCGTACAGCGCGCGCGGAAACTCACCAGCCTCTTCCCAGTCGCCCAGATGGGCCGCCACCTCGGATTGCACAAATTTGCGTGCAGCGTCTTCAACCAGCGCGATGTCCTCATCGCCAATACCCATGTCTGACATTCTGTGTTCCTAAACTTGTTGATCTAAAAGTGTTGGGTCTAAGCCCGCGTCGGGCGCTTGGCCACACCCATGGTCTTGGCGATGATGCCCATCATCACTTCGTCAGCGCCGCCACCGATGGAACCCAAACGTGCATCCCGGTACATGCGGGACACCTTGTTTTCCCAGGTAAAACCCATGCCGCCCCAGAACTGCAGGCAACCGTCCGGGATCAACCGGCTCAGGCGGCCCGCTTTCAGCTTGGCCATGGAGGCCAGTTCCAGCACGTCTTTGCCATCCACATACAGCTCGCAGGCGCGGTAGGTGAGTGCGCGCAGAGATTCGAGTTCAGTCTTCATTTCCGCCAGCTTGAACTGCACCCACTGCTGGTCGGCCAGCGTGGCGCCAAACATCTTGCGCTCCTGCGCCCAGTCCACCGTCCACTGAATGCAATTGTTGAGCGACTGCAGGCAACTGGCCGCGCACCACAGGCGCTCCTCCTGGAATTGCTGCATCTGGTAGACAAAGCCATGGCCCTCTTGCCCGATCAGGTAACGCTGCGGCACCCGCACGTCGTCAAAGTAGATCAAGCCGGTGTCGCTGGAGTGCATCCCTATTTTGCGGATTTTTTGAGCGACCTCAATGCCCTTGCGCAGCTTGCCGCCTTCGCGCAGCGGCACCATCACCAGACTCTTGTTCTTGTGCGCCGGACCATCGCCGGTGTTGACCAGCATGCACATCCAGTCGGCCTGCAGGCTGTTGGTGATCCACATCTTCTGGCCAGAAATGAGATAGTCGTCGCCATCCTTGCGGGCGGTGGATTTGATGGCCGACACGTCGCTGCCCGCCCCCGGCTCGCTCACACCAATGCACCCCACGGTGTCCCCGGCAATGGCCTGAACCAAAAACTCCTTCTTCAACTCGTCGCTGCCAAAGCGCGCCAGCGCTGGGGTGCACATATCGGTCTGCACACCAATCGCCATGGGAATGCCGCCGCAGTCAATGTGACCCAGCGCCTCGGCCATGGCCATGCCGTAGGAGTAGTCCAGCCCCGCACCACCAAAAGCCTCGGGTTTGGTCAGGCCCAGCAAACCCAGGTTGCCGAGCTTCTTGAAAATCTCATGGGCCGGAAACATCTCGGCCTCTTCCCACTCGTCGACATGCGGGTTGATCTCGGCGTCAATGAAGCGCTTGAGGGTCTTCTGGATTTCCAGATGTTCATGGGTAAATTGCATGGTGGAACCTTGGTAGTGCAGGTACTCAGACCTGAAAGACTTTGGGCGTATGCGCCCGGTGAAAGCCTGCGAAAGGCTTGACTGCTTCGCGGGCTTGCACTGCGGCATCCGGTACGCGCATCGGGTAGCCGGCGCGGGCCTGGGGGCGAGCGCCATCGATACGCAGGGTGGTACCGCTGATGAAGGACGCTGCCGGACTCAGCAGGAACACGATACCGGCGGCCGTTTCGGCCTCACTGCCAAAGCGCCCGGCGGGGATGGTCTTGGCCATTTCCCGAATCATGGGGGCCATCTCTACGGGATAGTTGTCCATACCGCTGGACGCAATGTAGCCGGGAGCTACGGCATTGACGCGCACGCCCTTGGCCGCCCACTCCAGGGCCGCGGTTTCGGTGAAGCTGACCATGCCGGCACGCGCGGCCCCGCTGTGCCCCATGCCGGGCATGGAGCCCCACATGTCGGCCACGATGTTGACGATGGCGCCGCCATTTTTGTTCATGCTTTGTGTGAAGCACTCACGCGCCATCAGGAAACCACCGGTCAGGTTGGTGTTGATCACCGCCTCCCAGCCTTTGGCTGTAATGGCCTCCAGCGGGGTCATGTACTGGCCGCCAGCGTTGTTGACCAAGCCGTCAATACGGCCGTGCTGCGCGATGACAGCGGCCACGATTTGCTTGACCGCCTCTTCCTGGCGAATGTCACAAACCTGAAAACTCGCCGCGCCTCCATCCTGGGTGATCTCGTCCACCACGGTCTGCAGCTTCTCCAGCTTGCGCCCGACCAGCACCGTGTGGGCGCCCAGTGCGGCCAACTCGTGCGCGGTGCACCGCCCAATCCCCGAACCACCGCCAGTCACCACCACGACCTTGCCCGCAAACAAATTGGGGGCAAATACAGAACCATAGCTCATCAAGACTCCTTCAAAAATAAAGCCATACAGGCATCGGTCAGCTCATCCAGCGACGCACCTTTTTTTCGATCAAACCACTGCACCGACCAGTTCAGCGCGCCCAGCATCAACAAGCGTGAGAGCTTGACCGGTGCGCGCAAATGGCCACTGGCATGCAGCGCCTCCAGCACTGGCGTCCAGGCAGCCTCGTAATCCACCTGCAACTTGGCCAGCAGGGTGCGCTGGCGCGCACTCAGCGAGCGGTGCTCATACAGCATCACAGGAACGAAGTCGTTGCCCGGCCCATGCAGCGTGTCAAAGTGCGAGCGGATCAAGCGGCGCATGTTGGCCAAAGGCGCCATGGGCGTGGACTCGATTGGCACCAGCGCCGCACTTTGGCGGGCAATCGCGGTGTGCATACCCTCTTCCATCACGGCGTACAGCAGGGCATCCTTGCTTTTGAAATGGTAGAACGGCGAACCGCTGTGCATACCCACCGCAGCAGCAATGTCGCGCGTGCTGGTGGCATCAAAGCCCTGGCGACGAAACAGCTTGGCGGCGGCCGTAAGCAAGGCGTGGCGACGGTTGCCGTCATCCCGCTCATCCTCGGTTTTGCGCGGACGGCCACGCGGGCGTTTGGGCTCCACCGCATCAGGTAACGCGGGCGGCACGGTTGGGGGCACGGCGGTGAATGTCATTGCGGTTGAGCATACCCAACAAATTTATTTTTAGCAAGCGCTTGCTTTGCATAAATAGGCAACTTGGCGAAAATATTGCTCGAGAACCTAATGCGCTTCAAGGCGCCGCACCCACGCCGGTGGTAGAGTAACCCGCTCCAGGGAGCACGTTGCCCATTGCTGTCAGCAGAAACATAAAAAATCGACAGCGGACGCTCACATGCAATTCAAGTTTTCTCCGTGGCGCTCGATCAAGACCCGCGTGACCCTGTTCATGCTGGCCATTTTCGTCATCAGCATTTGGTCGCTGGCACTCATTGCTGGCCGGATGCTGCGCGACGACATGCAGTTGACACTGGGCGAGCAGCAGTTCTCGACGGTGTCTCTGGCCGCCGCACAGGTCAACGGTGAAATGCAGTTGCGCCTGGATGCACTGGAAAGTGCGGTCAAAAACGTGACTCCACAAATCCTGGGCAATGACACCGCCATGGCGACGCTGTTGCGCCAACGCCCCGTGCTGCAAGTGCTGTTTAACGGCGGAACCTGGGCCACCCGCATGGACGGTATCGCCATGGCAGAAGCGCCCCCCACCGCCAACCGGCTGGGAATCAACTTTATGGACCGTGACCACATTGCCCGCGCGCTCAACGAAGGGAAAACGTCGGTGGGGCGGCCCGTCATGGGTTATGCACTGCACAGCCCGGTGATCGGCATGGCCACCCCCATCCGCGACACGCAGGGGGTGGTGATCGGAGCCTTGGTGGGCGTCATCAATCTCGGGCAACCCAATTTTTTGGACAAAATTTCTGACAACCAGTACGGAAAATCCGGGGGCTATTTGCTAATCGCCCCGCAGTACCAGTTGTTTGTGACCGCGACCGACAAGAGCCGTGCACTGCAGGCCACACCGCTTGCTGGCAGCAATGCCATGCATGACAAATACATGCAGGGCTTTGAGGGCTTTGGTGTTACCCGCAACTCCCGTGGCGTGGATGAGCTCACGGCGGCCAAGGGCATTCCGGTGGCGGGCTGGTTCATGGTCGCGACACTGCCTGCGGCGGAGGCCTTTGCCGTGGTCGACACCCTGCAACTGCGCCTGCTGCTGGCCACGCTGGTACTCACCCTGCTGGCGGGCAGTCTGACGTGGTGGGCCACCTCGTGGATGCTCAGGCACCAGCTCTCGCCCATGCTGGCTGCGGCGCACACACTGGCACGCTCGGACCCAACGCAAACCATCACGCCACTGCCCATCGCCAGACAAGACGAGGTTGGCGAGCTGATCGGCAGTTTCAACCTGCTCGTTGGCACCCTGGCCCACCGGGAGGCGCTACACCGGCGCATCCTGGACACGGCGAGCGTCTCCATCTTTCTGATCGACATGCAAGGGCGCATCACGCAGGCCAACCAAGCCATGGCAACCATGTTCGGGCGCGCCCTGGAGTCCCTGATTGGGGAGGAATATGTCGCGCTCGTGCACCCGCAGGAACGCGAAGAAGGGCACCGCAGAATGCTGGCCCTGCTGGCCAGCGAAGTGGATGCGGTCGACTTGGACCGCTTGTACCTGCGCGCCGACCAAACCGAGTTTTGGGGCCATCTGACCGGCCGACAATTCTTTGACGCCAACGGCCACAAGCAGGGGCTGGTCGGCGTCATCTCGGATGTCACCGCGGTCAAAGCGCACCAAACCCACTTGGAGCATGTCGCCCATTTTGACGCCCTCACCAGCTTACCCAACCGGGTCTTGCTGGCCGACCGGTTGCAACAAAGCATGGCCCAGGCCCTGCGACGCAGGCAACCACTGGCGGTGGCCTTTCTCGACCTGGACGGGTTCAAGGCCATCAACGACCACCACGGCCATGATGCGGGGGACCAGTTGCTGGTGGCCCTGTCAGCACGCATGAAACAAGCGCTGCGCGACAGCGACACCCTGGCCCGCATGGGCGGCGACGAATTCGTTGCCGTGCTGGTCGACCTGAACGACGCGGCGGACAGTTTGCAGATGATTGACCGCCTGCTGGTTGCGGCCGCGCAACCGGTGCAAGTGGGGGGCCAATGGCTGCAAGTCTCGGCCAGTCTGGGCGTGACCTTCTATCCGCAGACGCAGGATGTGACCGCCGACCAATTGCTGCGACAAGCCGACCAGGCCATGTACCAGGCCAAGCTTGCGGGCAAGAACCGCTACCACGTCTTCGACGCGGCGCACGACAGCAGCCTGCGCGGCCACCACGAGAGCCTGGAGCACATCCGCCACGCCATGGACGCCCGCGAGTTCGTGTTGTATTACCAGCCCAAGGTCAATATGCGCACCGGCGCCTTCATCGGCGCGGAGGCCCTGATTCGCTGGCAACACCCGCAGCGCGGCCTCTTGCCCCCAGCCGTGTTCCTGCCGGTGATTGAAGACCACCCGCTGGCCATTGAGGTGGGCGAATGGGTGATCGACACCGCGCTGACCCAGATCGAACTCTGGCGCGCCCAAGGCCTGGAGGTGCCGGTCAGCGTCAACATTGGCGCACGGCAATTGCAACAGCCCAACTTCATTGAGCGGCTGCACGCGTTGTTGCTGGCCCACCCCCAAGTCGACCCGCAGCGGCTGGAGCTGGAGGTACTGGAGACCAGCGCACTGGAAGACGTGGCGCGGGTATCCCACGTCATCGATGCCTGCCGCAAGATGGGGGTCAGCTTCGCCCTGGATGACTTTGGCACCGGTTATTCATCGCTGACCTACCTGAAACGCTTGCCGGCAAAGATACTCAAGATCGACCAAAGCTTTGTGCGCGACATGCTG
>CAJASG010000200.1 GCA_903944555.1 uncultured beta proteobacterium | reverse complement strand
TTACGTGTACCTTCAACTACATTGACGCTGACAACAATGGTGTCGCCAGGTGAAAATTCGGGAATGGTTTTCCCAAGGCGAGCAATTTCTTCTTGCTCAAGAGTTTGAATCAGATTCATGATTTCCTTCGTGATCATGCACGCGCCAGCGTCGGAATTGACGCCACTCAAATTCTTTGCATCAAAGCAAAGTACCTGATTTGGCCAGCCAGAGGATCGGTTAGCCTCGCATTATAGCAAGTTCAACCTTCATGCAGCAAAAAGGCCTCATCCTGCTTGGTGAGGCGCCCGGCGTGGCGGGCGGCTTCAATCAAATCAGGCCGGTGTCTGGCAGTCAGTTGTAGGCGCTGATTCCGACGCCAGCGCTCGATCTGTGCGTGGTGCCCCGAAAGCAGAACATCGGGAACCGCACCACCGCCCCAAACCTCTGGTCTCGTGTAGTGGGGGCAGTCGAGCAAACCATCCAACTCAGGATTAAAACTGTCTTGCAGGTAGCTGTCTGTGGTGTTCAGTACGCCCGGTTGCAGGCGAGCCACGGCATCCAGCAGAGCCATCGCCGCAATTTCACCGCCCGAGAGTACAAAATCACCCAGACTGATCTGATCGGTCACATACGCATCAATGAAGCGTTGGTCCACACCCTCGTAGCGACCGCATACCAAAATTGCCCCCTGACTTTGGGCCCACTGCGCCACCATCGTATGGTTCAAGGGTTTCCCAATGGGAGAAAAAAGCACCACCGGTGCACCATCCGCGCGTTGTGACTGAAGATTGGCGAGGCATTGAGAAAGCGGCTCAGCCATCATGACCATGCCAGGTCCGCCACCAAAAGGGCGATCATCGACGCGCTTGTAGTTGCCCGCTGCAAAATCCCGCGGATTGGACAGCTGAACATCGACTTGCCCGGATTCAAATGCGCGTCGGGTTATGCCACTGGTCAGAAATGGCGCAAACAATTCGGGGAAAAGCGTGACGATGTCAAACCGCATAGGGCACCGCCTAGAAGTCAGCTTGCCAGTCCACCAGAATGCGCCGGGCGGTCAAATCCACATCGTCGATATAGACCGAGACAAATGGAATCATGCGCTCCAGGGTCTTCCCATCCTGCTCAAAATCCATCACTAGAACAGTTTGCGCACCAGTAGAGAGCAATTCTTTGACCTCACCAAGCAAGACACCCTCTCGATTGATGACATTGAGTCCAATCAAGTCTACCCAGTAGTACTCGTCTTTTTGAGCGGTCGGAAAACTGGATCTCGACACAAAAATTCGAGAGCCACGCAACGCTTCGGCCGCATTGCGATCAAGCACATCACGTGCAGAGGCTACGACGGTGCCGGAATGAATTTTAGCTTCGGTAACTGCCATCGTGGCAACACCGGAAAAGGTTTTTGCACCCTTTTCGGTTGGCATGAGATACCAGCACTTTGAGGAGAATAGCGCTTCAGGATCGGCGCTGTAAGGTAGGACTTTGAACCAACCTTTGATGCCCCATGCATCGGTAATGCGCCCAACTTCGATAGCGTCCGCCGGCATGTCGGCGGCTTCGAGGCCGGGCAACATCACGGAAATCAGGCTGCTTTTTTGGCAGCTTGATTGATCAGACGTTCCACAGTAGGGGAAGCCTGTGCGCCCACGCCTTGCCAGTAGGTCAGACGATCCTGGGCGATACGGATGCTTTCCTCCGTAGCGGTTGCAATCGGGTTGTAGAACCCAATACGCTCGATGAAACGACCATCGCGGCGCGTGCGCTTGTCAGCAACAACAATATTGAAAAACGGGCGGCCTTTAGCTCCGCCACGGGCGAGTCGAATGACGACCATGATTTATCCTTTGGGTGGCGGAAATAAATTCCCACCATTTGATTCAGAATTTGAGACACGCAACTGACCACCCGGCCAGTGACACCCTGAACAGCCTTCCATTATAGCGTTTAATATGCCTATGCCGAAAATACGACCCGCCATCGACGCCGACATCGGCGCAATAACGACGATCTATGCACACCATGTTCTTCACGGGACCGGTACTTTTGAAACCACTCCACCGAATGAGGAAGACATGGCGGGCCGAAGACGCGATGTACTTGCCAAAGGTCTGCCCTATTTGGTTGTCGAAGATGCAGGCGGCGTTCTCGGTTTTGCCTATTGCAACTGGTTCAAGCCACGTCCGGCGTACCGCTTTTCCGCCGAGGACTCGATCTACTTGGCACCAGATGCACAAGGACTTGGCCTAGGGCGGTTACTGCTCACGGAGCTAATGGCCCAAGCGGAACGCGCAGGCGTACGAAAGCTTATTGCGGTCATTGGTGATTCTGCCAACAACGGCTCGATTGAATTACACAAGGCCTGCGGGTTCACCCATGTGGGCATTCTCAGCGCCTGCGGCTGGAAATTCGACCGCTGGCTCGACGTGGTAATGATGGAGCGAAGTATCGGCTTGGGCAGCAGCGCCGCCCCAGAATAATTGCAACATGAAAAATAAAACAATTGCGGCATGGATCGCCCTGGTCGGCGGGCCTTTTGGCATGCATCGCTTCTACCTATTTGGAGCAAAAGACATTACAGGATGGATGCTTCTGGCCCCCACCCTTCTAGGACTCTATGGCCTACAACGGGCACGCCAATTCGGACTGGATGACCCTTGGATCTGGCTCCTCATACCGCTTCTGGGACTTACTATTGCAGGATGTGCGCTCAACGCCATCGTGTATGGACTCATGGGGGCCGAGAAATGGAATCTCAAGTTCAACCGCGCAACTGCAAGCGATCTTGCGGCAGGACAAACCGGCTGGCTCACCATCGCCTCGGTCGTGGCATCTCTTCTCATCGGTACCACCATATTGATGGCAAGCTTGGCCTTCAGTTTTCAGCGCTACTTCGAGTACCAGATCGAAGCTACGCGACAAACGCCCCAAGGAACGCCGCCTGCAACTTCAAAATAGTTGCAAACTGATCCAGTAGGCGATAGCTGCCACAAAAGCGCTGGCAGGAATCGTAAAAATCCATGCCCACACAATGTTGCCGGCCACTCCCCAACGCACCGCGCTCGCCCGTTTGACAGAACCAACACCCACAATGGCGCCCGTAATGGTGTGCGTAGTGGAAACGGGTACACCCAAGGCTGTCGCCATGAACAGAGTGATGGCGCCACCTGTTTCAGCACAAAACCCACCCACGGGCTTGAGTTTGGTAATTTTTTGCCCCATGGTCCTGACAATGCGCCACCCCCCGAACATGGTGCCCGCGCCAATCGCCATGTAGCAAGAAATAACCGCCCAAGTCGGGGGTGCCGTGTCGGCCGCATTTGCATAGCCTGTAGCAATCAACAGCATCCAGATAATGCCAATCGTTTTTTGCGCATCATTACCCCCGTGCCCCAGACTGTATGCACCCGCCGAAACCAGCTGCAAACGACGAAACCACTTATCCACCTTCAAAGGTCGGCTTCTTCGGAAGATCCAAGCAACCAGAACCATCATCAAAGAGCCGAGCAAAAAACCCAGAAGAGGGGAAATAAAAATAAAAGCCACTGTTTTGAAAATTCCCGCCGAAAGCAGCACGCCCGCCCCAGCCTTCGCAATCACAGCTCCGACGATGCCACCAATCAAGGCATGCGATGAACTGCTTGGAATACCGTAATACCAAGTGATGAAGTTCCAGCTGATGGCTCCCAAAAGTGCGCCAAACACGACATGGGTGTCTACAATTCCAGGCTGGACAATGCCCTTCCCCACGGTTGCAGCAACACTGTAATGGAAGATAAAAATTGCGATGACATTGAAAAATGCCGCAAAAATAACCGCCTGACCGGGCTTAAGCACACCGGTGGATACTACGGTTGCAATTGAGTTTGCTGCATCATGAAACCCATTCATGAAATCAAACAAAATCGCGAGAACGACCAACATCACCACCACCCAAAGGGCCGTTTGTACGGTTTCCATGTTGAGATTCCTGAATCAGGAGTTTTCGAGGATGATGCCCTCGATCACATTGGCGACGTCCTCGCACTTATCCGTAATCGTCTCCAACAATTCGTAGATCGCTTTCAACTTAATCACTTCGCGAACGTCAGGCTCTTCGCGAAACAACTTACTCATAGCGCTGCGCATGACACGATCAGCATCGGACTCAAGCTGATCGATCTCTTCACAGGTCTTCAGTGCTGCCTCGGCCGTGGCTGGATCAGCGATTTTGGCAAGCATATTGACCGCATCTCGCACCCGTTCACAACACTTCACACTCAAATCAGTGAGTCGGGTTATCTCTTCGGTCATGTGGTGTACGTCGTACAGCGCCATGGTTTCTGCAGAATCCTGGATCAGGTCAGCAATGTCGTCCATGGTGTTAATCAGCGAGTGGATCTGCTCACGATCGATCGGGGTAATAAACGTGACGTGAATGGCCTTATTCACATCGTGCGTCACCCGGTCTGCCGCTCGCTCGGCATTGTCTACATCCTGATTGTA
>CAJASG010000199.1 GCA_903944555.1 uncultured beta proteobacterium | reverse complement strand
TGAAAATCTCTCGTACAACGTGAACGTCCTATGCAAGAATTGACTCCCAGTTACTTTGCTGAATTCGCAAAGCTTGGTCCCTTAATTTCAGGAAGAGATTGGCGAATTGATTGACTTGCGCAAAGCTTCCAAAAGCATCATCACCCGATTGATTTTGTTTGGTTTGGCCATCGCACTGGTTACAGCGACCGGTCGCTATTTCATGATGACTGACTTTTTGCGGGAAGACCTTGCGAAAGTAGTATCTATTCAACAGGAAGCATTAGCCACCTACGTTGCGCACGACATCGAGTTAAAAATCTCTGGTCGTCTGCAAACGCTCAACCGTCTCGCAGAGATATTTCCCCTGGAACTCATCAAAAAGCCAAACGAACTGCGGATTTGGTTAGAAAGACTGTTGCCGCCGACCGAAAATTGACAGTCTGAGATCGAAAGTGCCGATCCAAAATTGACAGGGGTGTTCCACTGCTCTGCTGAAACTTTCAGCAGGGATGTAATAGGTGATCACCATGGACATGATTGGCAAGGTGCGGCGCATGAAGTTGCGCGACCAACTCTCTGACGGAGAGATTTGCAGGCGAACGGGGCTGGCCAGAAACACGGTCAAGAAGTGGCTCAATGCTCCCGGCGACATAGCCCCCAAGTACAAACGCAAGAAGGCTGACGGCAAGCTCACGCCGTTCGAGAGCGTACTTGAGCAGGCGCTGCGCACTGATGCGCATAGAGCCAAGCACGCACGGCGCAGTGGCAGGGCGCTGTTTGCGCAGATTCAGGCCCAGGGCTACCGGGGCGGCTACAGCGCCGTTACGGATTTCATTCGCGCATGGCGCGAGGAAAGCGTCAAAGACCCCGCCAAGGCGTTTGTGCCGCTGAGCTTTGAGCTCGGCGAGGCATTCCAGTTCGACTGGAGTGAAGAAGGACTGATGGTTGGCGGGGTGTTCTACAGAATGCAAGTAGCCCATCTGAAGCTGTGTGCCAGCCGTGCTTTCTGGCTGGTGGCCTACCCTGGTCAGGGTCACGAGATGCTGTTCGATGCACACACCCGGTCATTCCATGCATTGGGTGGTGTTGCCAGGCGCGGCATCTACGACAACATGAAGACAGCGGTAGACAAGGTCAAGAAGGGCAAGGGCCGCATAGTCAATGCGCGCTTCTCTGCTATGTGCAGCCACTACCTGTTTGATCCGGACTTCTGCAACGTGGCATCGGGCTGGGAGAAAGGCGTGGTGGAGAAGAACGTACAGGACAGTCGCAGGCGTATCTGGATTGAGGCCGGCACAAGGCGTTTCGGTTCATTCGCTGAACTCAACGCCTGGCTCGGGGAACGCTGCCACTCCATCTGGGCGGACACGGCGCATCCGATTCACAAGCAGTTCACCGTGGCAGAAATGCTGGAACTGGAGCGTCCCCACCTCATGTCGATGCCCGTGCTGTTTGATGGCTACGTGGAGAAGCCTGCAAGGGTCAGCAGTACTTGCTTGGTCGCAGTGGCGCGCAACCGTTACTCCGTTCCCTGTGAATGGGCGGGGCATCTGGTGAGTACACGTCTGTATCCGAACCGGGTGGATGTTGCTTGCGCAGAGACCATCATCGCCAGTCACGCCCGAACGCCCGGCAGCGGCCAAACGACATACGACTGGCAGCACTATATTGAGCTCGTGCAACGCAAGCCTGGCGCATTGAGAAACGGGGCACCGTTTCTGGATCTGCCTGCGTCATTGCAGCGGCTGCGCAAATCGCTGCTGCGACACCCTGGTGGAGACCGCACGATGGCACAGGTGCTGGCCAGCGTGCCACAGGCCGGATTGGACGCTGTTCTGGTGGCGGTTGATCTGGTCCTTGAAGGCGCTACGCCCAATGGCAGCGTCAGTGCTGAGCATGTACGCAATGTGCTGGCTCGACTGAATGCACCACCGACGCCGGAGCATGCACAAACAGATCTTCAACTGATGCATCTCCCCATAGCTGATACCGCACGCTACGACCGCCTGCGCCCCACTCATAACGATGATCAAGGAGTCTTCCATGCATGATGCAGAACGTAACGTTCAAAGCGAACTCAAGGCCTTGCGGTTGAACGGAATGGCCACTGCCTGGGCTGACCTCATGGAACAGGATGGTGGCGCAACGATACAAAGCTCACGCTGGCTGATTGAACACCTGCTCCAGGCCGAGGATGTGGACAGGCAGATGCGATCCATTGCGCACCAGATGAAGGCTGCACGCTTTCCTATCCATCGGGACCTTGCAGGCTTCGACTTCGATGTCTCGCAGGTCGACAAAGCACTCATCAAGAAGTTGGCGGATCTGAGCTTTACTGAGGACGCACAAAACGTTGTCCTGATTGGTGGTCCTGGCACCGGCAAGACCCATCTGGCAACTGCACTGGGAATCTCAGGTTTGACCCATCATTCAAAACGTGTGCGGTTCTACTCGACAGTGGATCTGGTCAACGCGTTGGAACATGAAAAAGCCAAAGGCATTCCAGGACGTATCGCCATGAGCCTGATGCGTATGGACTTGGTCATCTTGGATGAACTGGGCTACCTGCCTTTCAGTCAAGCAGGAGGTGCCTTGCTGTTCCATCTGCTGTCCAAGCTCTATGAACACACCAGCGTTCTGATCACTACCAACCTGACGTTTGCGGAGTGGTCTGCCGTGTTCGGAGATGCAAAGATGACCACTGCGTTGTTAGACCGGCTCACCCATCACTGCCACATCGTCGAGACAGGCAATGAGTCTTACCGCTTCCGGCACAGTTCAAAAGAGGCAAAGGGAAAGATCAAATCAAGGGAGATGCACCGCAGATCCGACACAAGACAGGAGGTGACAAAGCTGTAAGGGAATATAGTTATCCACAGTCAGCAGCCAAACTGTTGACTACAAGCCCCCTGTCAAAATTGAATTGGCACACACTGTCAAGATTCAATCGGCGCCAACAGTCAAGTCTGGAAGGTGCAGAAAAAGTGAAACGTCAGGCAATTGAATGCAGCCAACGTGAATATCCGCGCGAGGCACAATGAATCCATGAAATCATCTCTCGTATGCTGACAAGGGTTCACCGAAATGTCAGGAGATAGGAATAAAAAATGAAGAGCTACTTCTTATGACAGTGATCGAGAATGGAACCTCCAATTTCGCTGGAACAACAGATCG
>CAJASG010000198.1 GCA_903944555.1 uncultured beta proteobacterium | reverse complement strand
GCTACCTGCCGGTCATGCAATTCGCCACCTGCAGCGCCCTGCGCGCCATCTTGTACCGCGCTTTTGTCACACGGGCTTCCGACCAGTTTGACGCCGACGACGAGATCGGCAAAGCGCGCGACAACACACCCATCATCCGGGAGATTCTGGCGCTGCGCCAGGAAGAGTCCGCTCTCTTGGGTTACGCCAACTTTGGCAGCCTGTCGGTGGTGCCCAAAATGGCCGACTCCCCCGAGGCCGTCATCACATTTTTGCGCGACTTGGGCACCAAGGCCCGCCCCTTTGCCGAGCAGGACCTGGCCGACTTGCGCGCCTTTGCCAAAGAACACCTGAACCTGTCCGACCCACAAGCGTGGGACTGGCCCTTCATCAGCGAAAAGCTCAAGGAAGCGCGTTACGCCTTCAGCGAACAAGAAGTCAAACAGTACTTCACGGCACCTAAGGTGCTGGCCGGTTTGTTCAAAATTGCGGAAAACCTGTTTGATCTCGTGATCTCACTCGACAGCGCACCCGTGTGGAACGCCAACGTAGCCTTCTACCGCATTGAGCGCAAAGGGCCGCAGGGGCTGGAATTGGTCGGTCAGTTTTTTCTGGACCCGGCCGCACGCAGCGGCAAGCGCGGTGGCGCGTGGATGGACGATGTGCGCACCCGCTGGTTGCGCCCCGACACTGGCGCACTGCAAACCCCGGTCGCGCACTTGGTGTGCAACTTTGCCGAAGGCGTAGACGGCAAGCCTGCGCTGCTTACGCATGATGACGTGACCACCCTGTTCCACGAGTTCGGCCACGGCCTGCACCACATGCTGACCCAGGTGAACGAGCACGATGTCTCCGGCATCAGCGGCGTGGAATGGGACGCCGTGGAATTGCCCAGCCAGTTCATGGAAAACTTCTGCTGGGAGTGGAGTGTGCTGGAGCACATGACCGCCCATGTGGACACCGGCGCGCCCCTGCCCCGCGCCCTGTTTGACAAGATGCTTGCCGCCCGCAACTTCCAAAGCGGCATGCAGACCCTGCGGCAGATCGAGTTTTCGCTGTTCGACATGCTGGTGCATACGGCACATGATCCATCGTTGGACTTTATGCCCCTGCTCAATACCGTGCGGCAAGAAGTTGCGGTGTTGAACCCGCCGGAGTGGAGCCGCACGCCGCACACCTTCAGCCACATCTTTGCCGGTGGCTACGCAGCGGGCTATTACAGCTACAAATGGGCCGAAGTGCTGAGCGCCGATGCCTACGCCGCGTTTGAAGAAACCGCCCATGCCGACGGCACTCCCAACGCCGAAACTGGAAAAAAATACCGCCAGGCCATACTGGAGGCGGGCGGCAGCCGTCCGGCCATGGAGTCGTTCAAGGCGTTTCGGGGGCGTGAACCAACACTGGATGCACTGCTGCGCCACCAAGGCATGCACAAGGAGCAAGCAAAATGAAAACCTGTATGAACCACCACGCAATGCACCGCGCTGTCGCACTTTGTCTGGGTGGCTTGGTTCTGACCTGCGCCAGCGCAGGCATCCAGGCCCAAACCATTTACCGCATCGTAGGCGCCGATGGAAAAGTCACTTTTTCGGACAAAGCACCGGTCTCGGCAGACCAGGGCAAGGTGGCTGGCACCGGTGTGGGCGCCAGCGGGGCCGCAGCCAGCTCTGGTGGGCTGCCCTTTGAGTTGCGCCAGGTGGTGAACAAGTACCCGGTCACCTTGTACAGTTCACCCAAATGCGGCCCCTGTGACGCCGGTCGCGCCTTACTGATAAACCGTGGCGTCCCGTTCGCGGAGCGCACGGTCAACACGCAGGAAGATACCGATGCCCTGCAGCGCCTGAGTGGCGACAACTCCCTGCCCTTTCTCACCATTGGCGGCCAGCGCCTCAAGGGCATGTCCGATTCAGAATGGTCGCAGTACCTGGATGCCGCGGGTTACCCCAAGTCATCGGTACTTCCCGCCACGTTTAAAAATGCGGCACCTGCGCCACTGGTCAGCATCCAGAAGCCCGCGCCCAAAGCCGAGCCCAAGCCTGCTCCCGTAGAAGCCGAGGCACCTGCACCGGCACCCGGCCCAACCCCGTCCAACCCAGCTGGAATCCAGTTCTAAGCACTTTATCGGTCAGGCGATTGCACCCGATCGGTGGTCAACTCGTCCGGGGTAACTGAATGGTGAAGGTGGTCACGGCATCACCCGATGTGGCATGTATGTCGCCCCCATGGGCCGCGACAATGGACTTGGTGATGGCCAGGCCTAAACCAGTGCCCTCACTGCTGCGCTGACGCGAGGGGTCCACCCGAAAGAAGCGGTCAAACAGCCGCTCCAGATGCTCTTGCGCAATGGTGTCCCCGGTGTTATGCATCTCGATCACAATCTTGTCGGTGTTCGCGCCAACCCGCACCTGCACCGTGGTGTGGGGCGTCGCGTGCCGCACCGCGTTGGACAGCAAATTGCCCAGGGCGCGGCGCAGCATAAGGCGATCAGCGACCACGCTTGCATCCCCCTGCAGGATTAACTGAATGCCTTTGTCCTCGGCCACAGCCTCGTAGTACTCAAACAGCGCCTGCACTTCTGCGGCCAACTGGAGTGTTTCCCGGTGTGGCACCACCAGCCCATTGTCGGCCTTGGCCAACAGCAGCATGTCAGAGATCATGCGCCCCATATGCTCGAACTCTTCCGCGTTCGATTCCAGAATACTCCGGTACTCATCGGCATTGCGCGCCCTGGACAAGGCCACCTGGGTTTGCGTCATCATGTTGCTCACGGGGGTGCGCAACTCGTGGGCGATGTCGGAAGAAAAATCGGTCAGTCGCAAAAACGCTTCTTCCAGACGCGCCAGCATCTCATTCAAGGACTGCGCCAGTTCGGCCAGCTCCACCGGCACAGAATTCACAGACAAGCGATGGCTCAGTTGCTGCGCTGTTACGGCTTGGGTTTGTTCGCGCATGGCGCGCAGGGGCGCCAAGCCACGCCGCGCAGCCACCCAGCCCAGCAGACCACTCAGCACCGCGGCACCCGCCACAAACAGCCACAGTGTTTGCCGAAATAAACGCATGAACGCCTGGTGATGGGCGATATCGGTGGCCACCGCCACTATGACGTTGGATTCATCGCGCAGCCCGGTGGGCACCTCAGCCGCAATGCCCCGGTAGCTCAGCCCCCCCTGCGACCACAGCGCCGGGACATGTGGCCCTTGGGCCGCGCTGGCCACCACCACATCAATGGCAAACCCCGCATTGGGCGTGGCAAACATCACCTGGCCTTGCGGGTTGAGTACCAGCACCTCCAGGCCGTGGTGACCCACCAGCGAGTTGTCCATCATGTGGGTGATGTGGCCCAGGTCATCGATGGAGTTCAATTGCGCCAGCGTGTGCCGGGTCAACTCCATCTTGCCAGACAGCACTTCCATGTCCTGCTCCTCAAAGTGCTTTTCCACCGACGAGGCAATCACAAAGCCAAGCGCCAGCAGAACCGTCGACGAGGCCAGCACAAACAGCAGCGTCAAGCGGCGCGTAATGGAGGCGTTCCCAATCAGGCGCACAGGGGATTCTCCAGCACATAGCCCATGCCACGCACGGTGCGAATGAGTTTGGGCTCAAAACTGTCATCCACCTTGGCGCGCAGACGGCGCACGGCGACCTCAATTACATTGGTATCGGAATCGAAATTCATATCCCACACCTGCGAGGCGATCAGCGAGCGTGGCAGCACTTCGCCCTGGCGGCGCAGCAGCAACTCCAGCAAGGCAAACTCTTTGGCGGTCAGGTCAATGCGTTTGCCTGCGCGGGTGACACGCCGCCGCAACAAGTCCAGCTCCAGATCAGCCACCCGCAAAAACTCGGCCCCGGTCGTTTTCGCACCCCGGCGTAAGAGCGTGCGGACCCGGGCCAACAGCTCTGAGAAGGCAAATGGTTTCACCAGATAGTCGTCAGCGCCCAACTCCAGGCCTTTCACCCGGTCATCCACCGCGTCGCGTGCGGTCAAAAAGAGCACCGGCATGTCTTTGCCTGCGCGGCGAATTCCACCCAAGATGCCCCAGCCATCCAGCCCCGGCAGCATCACATCCAATATCGCGAGGTCAAACGATTCCGTCAGCGCGTGGTGCAAACCGTCCGTACCGTCACGCAGCAGGTCCACACTAAAACCGGCCTCCACCAGGCCTTGCTTCAGGTAGTCACCCGTTTTGGGTTCATCCTCAACGATGAGTATTTTCATAGCCGCCATTCTCCCCGCCCACCGGGGCGTCCTGGCACAGATTACAGAAATGTAATCTGGCGGTTAGGTTTCTGTTGGGACGGCGTGGGCAAACTAAAGCCCATTGTTTAGCTCTGTGATGCCCGCGCCATGATGAAAACCACCCCGTTTAACCGTCGAACCCTGTTGATTAGCGCCCTGCTGCTGCCCTTGGCACAGGCACAAGCTGCCGCACGGCCCCTGGTCGAGGTCTGGAAATCACCGACCTGTGGTTGCTGCAAAGATTGGGTGGCGCACCTGGAGGCGAACGGCTACCCCGTCAAAACCTATGAGGTCAGCGAGTCCGCCAAGGACACCAAGCGCTTGGCGCTTGGCATGCCTGAGAAATTGGGTTCCTGTCACACCGCCT
>CAJASG010000197.1 GCA_903944555.1 uncultured beta proteobacterium | reverse complement strand
ATGGCCTGCTCCAGGCATTCAAACGCCTCTTGCTCGCTCAGGTGGCGCAAGAAGCACAGGATGAGCGAGGCGGTCATGCCAAACTTTTGCGGTGCATCGGCACAAGCCCGGTGCAAACCATTGATAACCGTCTCGGTGTCAATGCCGTGGCCAGTATGCGTCTGCGTGTCAAAAAACAGCTCAGCATGCAGCACGTTGTCAGCCTGCGCACGCGCCAGGTAGGCGCAGGCCATATCGTAAAAATCCTGTTCGGTTTTCAGCACCAGCGTACCTGTGTGGTAAATGTCCAAAAAGTCCTGCAGGTTGTCAAACACATAGGCGGCACGCAGGCTTTGCACATCCGGGTAGGCCAATTGCAGGCCGTTGCGTTTGGCCAGCGCAAACATCAATTCTGGCTCCAGCGAGCCCTCAATGTGCATGTGCAGCTCGGCCTTGGGCATCAGGCGCAACAAGTCGGGAATACGGTCAGCGGCGATGGGTTTGAATGTCAACATGGCGTTCGTCCTTTGGTCTTGGTTACTGGGTTCAGCGGGGCCGCACAAAAAGGGTGTGCAAACTGTGGCCCAGGCTGCCGGTTTCGTCAAATGCGGTGGTGGTGGTCTGCCCAATACCGTGGCTCTGCACCACGGTACGCGCCGCCATGCCCTGCCACACGCCCTGCGGCTGGCGGTGCAAGCCGATACTCAAATCCACCGGCACAAAAGACCACTGCCGGATGTCAAGCTCGGCGCTCACGCCGTTTGCGGAATCAATCAGCAGCATCAGGGTCTCCAGCGGCTGCAGCGGCGCGTCGTCCACCAATGCAATGCGGGAGCGGGCCCACACCGTGGCCGGACCCAAGGAATCGAAGCCACCTTGCACATACCGCCACTCCAGTGCGTGCCCATACGGGAAATACCCCACGCCCGGGAAAAAGCCCTGGGTTTGCGCTGGCGGCAGCGCCGGGACCACAAACGGCTCAGGCACCACCGGAGCGACGTCCGGCGCGGACTCCAGACGCCACGCGTGGGCCAGCATGCAGGTCTTGCCGGCGGAGACATAGCTGGCTTTGAGCAGCTCAATGCGCTTGCCCGCACGCACGGTTTCCACCTGGATTTCGCAAGGCGTCAGGGGAATAGTTCCAAAAATCTCAATCGTGATACGCGACAGCACCATGCCCGCACGCGGCTGGTGTTGCAGCAAGGCGTGGGTCAACAAGGCGGACGGAGGGCCCCCATGCTGCAGGTCAGCTGACCAGGGGCCAATGGTGGCCTCGGTTGGGCTATAGGCACCGTTGCCGGTTTTGACATAAAAAGAGGCTGGCAAACTGGGCGTATTCATAGGTTCCATTGCTACACGATGCACAAACAACAAGGGCCGCTCTGGAGCGGCCCTTGATTCAGCTAGCCACGGTTATTTGCCGCCGGGGATCTTGCCTTCCACGCCCTTGACGTAGAAGCCCAGACCGCCCAGGAATTTGTCGTCAGCGACTTCATCCTTCTTGAGCTGCTCTTTGCCAGTGTTGTCCAGCAATGGACCTT
>CAJASG010000196.1 GCA_903944555.1 uncultured beta proteobacterium | reverse complement strand
AGGGCTTTGTGAAAAATCGCTACGTGGGCCGTACCTTCATCATGCCGGGGCAGGCGGTGCGCAAAAAATCGGTGCGCCAAAAGCTCAACGTGATTGCCAGTGAGTTCAAGGGCCGCAATGTGTTGCTGGTGGACGACTCCATTGTCCGTGGCACCACGTCCAAAGAGATCGTGCAAATGGCGCGTGACGCCGGTGCCCGCAAGGTGTACCTGGCCAGTGCAGCGCCACCAGTGCGCTACCCCAATGTCTACGGCATCGACATGCCGACCAGCGCCGAGCTGGTGGCACACAACCGCACCGTGGAGCAAATCCGCGAAATCATTGGCTGTGACGCCCTGATTTACCAGGACGTCGACGGCATGAAGAAAGCCGTGGGCTCGCTGAGCACCAAGCTGGCCGGGTTTGACGCCTCGTGTTTTGATGGTGTGTATGTCACCGGGGACATCACCGCCGACGATATCGCCCGATTGGGTGAAAGCCGCGTGGGCGGAGAAGAAGGGCAGGAAGACAACTCCCGCCTGGCATTGCCCAATCACACGGATTAAGGCGGCGGGTAGAACATGACGCAAAGAAAGCTTCCCGACGGTTTGCATCTCGACACCTTGGCGGTTCGCGCGGCCATTGACCGGAGTCAGTACGGAGAAAACTCCGAAGCCCTGTACCTGACCAGCAGTTTTGTGCAACCCGATGCCGCCACCGCAGCCCGCCGGTTCGCCATGGAAGAAGAGGGCTACACCTACACCCGTGTGGGCAACCCGACTGTGACGAGCATGGAGTTGCGGCTTGCCGCCCTCGAAGGCACCGAGGCCGCCGTGGCCACCTCCAGCGGCATGGCCGCCATTTTGTTGCTAGGCATGGGCCTGCTGCGGGCGGGTGACCATGTGGTGTGTTCGCAATCTGTCTTTGGCTCCACCATTCGTTTGTTTTCTGGTGAGTTTGCCAAGTTTGGGGTGGAGACCACCTATGTCTCGCAAACCGATGTGGCCGCCTGGTCAGCAGCCGTTCGCCCTAACACCAAACTGCTGTTCGCCGAGACCCCCACCAATCCGCTGACTGACGTGTGCGATATCCAGGCGCTGGCCGATGTAGCCCATGCGGCGGGTGCCTTGCTGGCGGTCGACAATTGTTTTTGCACACCGGCGCTGCAGCAGCCCAAGCGCTTGGGCGCTGACTTTGTGATCCATTCGGGCACCAAGTACCTGGACGGGCAAGGGCGCGTGATGGCAGGCGCCATTTGTTGCGACCAAAAGTATGTCAACGAGGTGTTCTTGCCCATCACCCGCACCGCTGGCATGGTGCTGTCCCCGTTCAACGCGTGGGTGGTGCTCAAAGGTATGGAAACCTTGGGTGTGCGCATGCGGGCGCAATGTGACAACGCGCTGGCGCTGGCCACTTGGTTGCAGGAGCAGCCCGGCGTAGCGCGCGTGTATTACCCCGGTCTGGCTTCGCATCCCCAGCATGCTCTGGCGATGCGGCAACAGTCCGGCATGGGCGGTGCCGTGGTGTCCTTTGACGTGGAAGCGGCAGACCCGGTGCAGGCGCGTACCCGCGCCTTTCATGCCATCGACAGTACCCGCGTGTGCTCCATCACCACCAATCTGGGCGACACCAAAACGACCATTTGCCATCCGGCCACCACCTCGCATGGGCGCTTGACAGAAGTTCAGCGGCAGGCGGCAGGCGTCGGCCAAGGGCTGGTTCGCGTGGCTGTGGGTCTGGAAAACATCGAAGATTTAAAGGCCGATCTGGCCCGTGGCCTGACCGGCCTGAAAGCATTGCAATGAGCACTATCAAAACCCGTACCCGTTTCGCACCTTCCCCCACCGGATTCATCCATCTGGGCAATATTCGCTCGGCCTTGTACCCCTGGGCCTTT
>CAJASG010000195.1 GCA_903944555.1 uncultured beta proteobacterium | reverse complement strand
TGACTCAGGATGGTGAACAGGAATTTCTTGGCCAAATCGCGTCGGTAGGCAATGGGGTCGCGGGGTTTGAAATGGTGGACCGCGCGCGAGATGTTCACCGCACCGTCCACGTATTCCATCTCGATCACCCGCTCGGTGGCGCTGTACACCTCGGGCACACGCCAAATCAGGCTGTTTTGGGCGCGCCGCGAGAAGCTGGCCTGCACCTGTGCCTCCCGCTCAAATTGCAATTCACCACGGAAGCCTTCGATGAAGCCATCGATCTGCTCCGTCATCGCCTTCAGGAACGGCGTGAGCTTGCCGTGCGGAGCCCAGTACTGGCTGGACACCAGCATCAGCCCGATGGAGGTTTTTCCCATCAGAAATTCGCGGTCCAGGTTGTGCCGCCCGATCTTGACAATGACCGGCACCAAGTGCTCCACATCGTTGATCATGACCGGCTTTTTGGCCAGGTAGACCGAGCCGATGGAACCGGATTTAAGCGGTCGCTCGGCATCGAACCCGAAGTAGATCTCTTCGGGTGGGCGGCCAAAGCTGTCCATGATGGCGTCTCTGGCCTCTTGCGCCGACATCGGCGGCACATCTTCCTGGAAAACGGCCAGCTCACGGGCAATTTCTTCGGGCAGGAAGTCGGCGGTGGCGGCGGCCACCTGGGCCATTTTGATGAAGAAGGGGCCGAATTCGCGCACCATTTGTGCCACGATTTGTGCCTGGGCACGGTAGTCCTTGGGGTCGGCCTGGAAGAATGGCCGGATGTAGCGCAGCGCCTTGATCTGGCGGCGGATGATTTTCAAATCGCTGCGTACCACTTGAACCCGGCGCAGAAGTGCGTCCATGCGGTTCTGGTTGGAGTAGTAGATGTCCTTCAACTCATTGATCACCTCAACCAGCAAGGGCTCGTAGGTCTTGAGTATCAGGCGCGTGATGTCCAGGCCCAAGTCCGCCA
Organism: uncultured beta proteobacterium; assembly: GCA_903944555.1. Classification (GTDB taxonomy): domain Bacteria; phylum Pseudomonadota; class Gammaproteobacteria; order Burkholderiales; family Burkholderiaceae_C; genus Allorhodoferax. Next base: position 5,179 of record CAJASG010000195.1, on the reverse strand, counting down.
GCCCACGAAGCTCTGGGTCGGACATCAGCTCATGGAAGAAGGTCCAGAACTCGTCAATGATCTGCTGCGGCACCGGGATGGGCGAACGGGCGACCGATTCATTCAGCACATACCGGATCAGGCTTTCCGTAGAGCCTTCGTTGGGCAAAACGTTGCGCGAACGCAGGTAGGTGGTGATGCGACGGGTTCCCTCGGTCAGCGGGTGCTCGTACAGCGCTTCAAAAATGAGATCCAGTTCCCGGCTGAAATCTTCGTCCTTGATGTGGGTCTCGCCGCCCAGCATGCGGGTCAGAGGGCCAAACGCGGACGCCACCCGTGCGGTTGAGCCGGGCAGTTGGGCGGTTTGTTTGGCCAAGTCCTTGGCCCCACGCAGCAGCCGCATGCCGCTCGCACGTACCGAGGTCAGCGTGGACGTCGCAGCCGTGTCCTGTGACTCGGCGGCGGGCGGTGACAACTTCTCCTCGGGTTTTGGTGCTGCGCGCGCCCGGGCAGCGCGCACCTTGGTTACCTTGTCTGGCAGCAGGGTCGTTTTGGGTTGGCGTGGGCGGGTGGTCTGAGGCACGGTGCGTCGGTGGTGTGTGCTGGGACTGGGTACGCGGCTTTCACTAGGCCTCGCGGTACCGGCAACAGGAGGGGGATTATAAGCGGAGGCCCCCGGTGTGGCGTCAGTTCAGCCGCATCCCCGCCGCCAACTGGGTCACGTTGTGACGCATCATTTGCAGGTAGGTCGCCCCAGGTTGGTCGGGTGCGGACAGGGCATCGGCATACAGGCTGGCACCCACCGTGGCGCCAGCGTCTTTGCTCAGCTGTGCCAGCAGTTTGGGGTTGCTCATGTTTTCAACAAAAATCGCCTTGATCTTCTCGCGCTGAATCTGTTTGATGAGCACAGCCACTTGTTTGGCACTGGGTTCGGCTTCGGTACTTATGCCCTGCGGTGCGATGAACTTGATTTGGTAGTGCGCGGCAAAGTAGCCAAACGCGTCGTGCGAGGTGATCACCTTGCGTTTAACCACCAAAATTTCCAGAAACTGGGCCTTGGCCCATGCATCCAGCGCTTGCAGCTCTTTTACGTAGGCTTCGGCATTCGCCTGATAGGTTGACGCGCCTGTAGCATCGACTTTCGATAGGCCCGCTGCGATATTGCGTACATACAGCTCCACGTTGTTGGGGTTTTGCCAAGCATGGGGGTCAGAGGGGAGGGCCTTGACGCCGGTGGAAGCCACCACGGTTTCACCTTTGTAGCCAGCAGACTTGGCCAGCTTGTTGGCCCAGGGCTCAAAACTGAGGCCGTTGGTGACCAACAGTTGGGTGCGCGCAATGGCTTTGACGTCAGTGGGCTTGGGCTCGAAAACATGTGCGTCTTCGTTGGGGCCCACCAGAGTGGTTACGGCTACCCGCTCACCACCCACTATGCGCACGAGGTCGCCCAGGATGCTAAAGCTGGCGGTGACCGCAATTTTGTCGGCGGCAGTGGCGTTGCCACCGCTCAGAAATGTCAGCACAAGGCTACTGGCTAAAAGCAGGCGGCGGCTGGTGTTTATGGAGTGGTTCATGGTGGTGTTCTCAGTGGGTTCAGGGGGAAAGGATGGGGAAGTCAGGCGACACGGTGCGTGGTGTTTAAGTAGCGCGGCAGCCACCCATTGGGGGCCAATAGCAGCGATGCGCCGTACAGCGCCCCGGCGCAGCCGATGATGGTGGGGCCTGAGGGCGTATCAAAGTGGTAAGACAGCAGCAGCCCTGCAACGCCCGAGAGGGCTGCTTGCAGACTGGCGTTCATCAGTTGCGCAGGCAGGGTGTCGTGCCACAGCCGGGCAGATACGGCGGGCAACATCATCAGCCCCACCGCCATCAAGGTGCCCAGGGTCTGAAAACCCGCCACCAGGTTCACCACCACCAGCATCAAAAACGCTTGGTGCCAAACCCATGCACCGCCGTGGCCCAGGCCACTCCAGCCACCCCAACCGGTGCGTCGGCTGGCGTTCAAAAATATCGGGTCAAAGGTCTCCAGCACCAGCGCGCGGTACATCCACGCCATGCCTAGCACGCTCACCGTGGATACTCCCGCCACCAGCAGCAGCCCGTCCTGGTCCACGCCCAAGGCGCTGCCGAACAAAATGTGCAGCAAGTCCAGCTGGGTGCCGTTTGCGGAGATCAGGGTCACCCCCAGCGCCAGCGCTACTAAATAGATGGCTGCCAGGCTGGCGTCTTCTTTGATGGTGGTGAACCGGCTCACCGCGGCAGAAATGCCCGCCACCAGCATGCCCGCCAGCACGCCACCCAATGCCATGGCGCCCAGCGACAAGCCCGCCACCATAAACCCGATGGCCACACCCGGCAATATGGCGTGGCTCAGGGCATCGCCCAGCAGGCTCATGCGGCGCAGAGTCAAAAATACGCCCAAGGGCGCAGCGCTCAGTGACAGGGCCAGCGTGGCCACCAGCGCGCGGCGCATGAACGCATAGTCGATAAAGGGCGAGAAGAGTGCGTCCCACGCTGGTGCCAGTAGTTCACTCATGCGTCCACCGTGCAAATTTCTGCGGCGTCGTCCCACGCCTCGGCCATGCTGCGGGCGCGTTGCAAGTTGGCATCGGTCAGCACCTCGGCGGTATTGCCCCATGCCACCAACTCGCGGGCCAGCAGCAGGGTTTGCGGGAAGTGCGCGCGCACCTGTGCGTCGTCGTGCAGCACGGCCACCACGGTGCGCTGCTCTTCGTGCCATTGGCGCACCAGTTGCAACAGGCTGGCGGTGGTTTTGGCGTCTACCGCGTTAAAGGGTTCGTCCAGCAAAATGAGCTGCGCATCTTGCACCAGCATGCGTGCAAACAAGGCGCGCTGCAGCTGCCCGCTCGACAGCGTGCCCACCGCACGGTGCTCAAAGCCTTGCAGCCCGACGGTATGGATGGCGGCGTCCACGCTGGCCTGCATGCCTTGGCTGATGCGGCCAAAGGCTCCGGCGTGCCCCCAGTGGCCCAGTAGCACGCAGTCGCGCACCGTGAGCGGAAAGCTGCGGTCGATCTCGCTGAGTTGCGGCAGATAGGCGATGCGCTGGCGCGGTGCCTGCACTGCCAAGGCACCACCCGAGCGCCCTCCCTCAATGGGCAGCAGCCCCACAATGCTTTTGAGCAAAGTGCTCTTGCCCGAGCCGTTGGGGCCAATTACAGCGGTGAGCGAACCGGGCGCAAACTTCCCACTGATGTGGTGCAGCGCGGGGTGCTGGCGGTAGCTGACCGTCAGGTTGTGCAAAGCGATCACAGTGTTACCTGCAAGCTGGCCCACCACACCCCCAACCACAGCAGCGCCACCACGGGCAATACCGCCAGCACGCGCATCCCGGCAGGCCAGGCCAGTGGGCTACTGGGAATATGGGGGGTGTTGGAGTTGGGGCGTGGCATTCAAAGTTCTATAAAGTTGGAGCATCATTCGCAGTTGCAAAATAATGCAACCGAGTTGCGGTATAGTCTATCGCAACTTGATTGCGTTTTAAATTAATGCAACTAAATTGCAGTAACTAAATTCATTCATGACCACCAAAGACTCTTCTGTGCCGCTCGCAGCAGACCCCATCGACGCCTTGCTCGCCGCCCACGGCTTGCGCCGCACGGCAGCTGCACGCCTGGTGCTGGGCTGGCTCTTGGCCCACCCCGACACCAGCTACACCCACGCCCAGTTGCAGAGCGCGCTGGGTGATGCAAGCGCGGCTGCCTCTGCATCCACTCCCACTCCCACTCCCGCTCTGGACCGTGTCACGCTGTACCGCCTGATTGACCGGCTCACCCAAGTGGGCTTGCTGCTGTGCCGGGTCGACAGCCAGCGCGTGCGCCGCTACCAGGCGATGCCTGCCAGCGTGCACGCCATTCCCCACTTTGAATGCCAAAGCTGCCACCGCGACAGTCCCTTGAGCGGTGCCTTGCAAGCCAGCGCTGCGGATTTGGACCGCGCCGCGCAAACCGCCTTGGCGGCTTTGTCGGCATTGGGCTATCAGGGCATGAGCATGGACTTTGCCGTGCGCGGCGTGTGTGTGGACTGTGCTACCGGCATCTCACCTGCTTCCGCCACCGGCAACACCCCATGATCCGCACCCGCCAACTCCAATACGCCTACCCTGGCGGTTCCGCGCTCACCTTCCCCGATGTCGATGTGCCCCAGGGCGCGGTGCTGTTGCTCAGCGGCCCATCGGGCTGTGGCAAATCGACCTGGCTGGCGCTGGTAGCCGCCTTGGTTGCCCCCACTGCGGGGGAGTTGACGGTGGCCGAGCAGCCGCTGAGTGCTCTTAAAAACATAGCTGCTGACGCATGGCGGGCAGGCGCAATTGGCTTCTTGCCGCAAAAATTGCACTTGAGCGCGGCACTCACGGTGCAACAAAACCTGGGTTTGGTGTTTTGGGCTGGCGGCCAACCCGAGGACGCAGAACGCATCCACGCCACCCTGCAAGCCCTCGGTGTGGATGACCTGGCCCAACGTAAACCAAGCCAGCTCTCCGGCGGGCAGGCGCAGCGGGTGGCACTGGCGCGGGCGGTGCTGCGCAGGCCCCTGGTGATCCTGGCCGATGAGCCCACGGCCAGCCTGGACGACGAAGCAGCAGGGGATGCCGTCAATTTGCTGCTGAGTACGGCCCGGCAACTGGATGCAACGCTGGTGATCGCCACCCACGACGCGCGTGTGGCGGCCTGCATTGATCTGAGAAATAGGGGTCAAATCGGCCTCCAGCCCTTACGGATAGTGCGCAAGCAGCTATCAAAACAGGAGCAAGCCGAGCCTGATTTGCAGGCCCACTTGCACGTAGCGCATTACCCAGCGCAGCAACTACAAGGCAGCGCGCCATGAAAACCCTGGCCTTAGCCTGGCGCTACCTGTGGTCCCGCCCCATGGGCGCAGCGCTCAACGTGCTGCTGCTCAGTCTGGGGCTGGCCTCCATCACGTTTTTGATGCTGGTGGGCCACCAGCTAAATAGGGCGTTTGAGCGCGACCTAGCCGGGATTGACGTGGTGGTGGGCGCCAAAGGCAGCCCCATGCAGCTCATTCTCTCGGGAGTGTTTCACATCGACGTGCCACCTGGCAATGTGCCGCTCAAGGCGGTGCAAGCGCTGCAAAAACACCCCATGGTGGACGGCGTCATCCCCATCAGTCTGGGCGACAACCTGCGTGGCTTTCGCATTGTGGGCACCTCGCACGCCTACAT
>CAJASG010000194.1 GCA_903944555.1 uncultured beta proteobacterium | reverse complement strand
TTCTCGATCATCGGGGTGGTGATGCTGATGGGCTTGGTGACCAAGAACGCCATTTTGCTGGTGGACTTTGCGATCCGCGCTCGAGAGGACGGCCTGGAGCGCCACGACGCGCTGCTGCTGGCGGCCAAGGTGCGCTTACGCCCGATCCTGATGACAACATTGGCCATGATCTTCGGCATGATCCCATTGGCCTTTGCACTGACTGAAGGCTCCGAGATGCGTGCACCCATGGGCCAGGCCGTAATTGGCGGCGTCATTACATCGTCCCTACTCACACTGGTGGTAGTGCCCGTGGTGTATTGCTACATGGATGATCTGGCGCAATGGACCAAGCGACTGTTCAGCGGAGCGAAAGCCCCTACCCGGTAAAATTTACTACAATCGGTTAACATACCCCATGGAGTATCAAAAATGAATCTCGACAGCATCGCCACAGCCCGTTTCAACATGATTGAGCAGCAAATTCGCCCCTGGAATGTGCTGGACGCTGAAGTGCTTGAGCTCCTCGCCGAAGTCAAACGTGAAGATTTCGTGCCCTTGGCGCACAAAGGCCTGGCCTTTGCCGATCTGGAAATTCCGCTGCCCGGTGGTCAATGCATGTTGTCCCCAAAGGTCGAGGCTCGCCTTTTGCAGGAATTGGCCATCAAGAAGACCGACAAGGTGTTGGAAATTGGCGCAGGCTCCGGCTTCATGACCGCGCTGCTGGCTCACCGTGCGCAACGCGTGATATCACTGGAAATACTTCCTGAGTTGGCTGACATGGCCCGCGCAAATTTAACCAAGGCGGGCATCACCAATGCCGAGGTCCGCTGCTTTGATGGCTCCAAGGGAGCTCCAGGCGAAGGCCCATTCGACGTGATTTTGCTCAGCGGCTCCGTTGGCGAAATACCACAAAGCCTTTTGACACATCTCAAGGTGGGCGGCCGACTCGTCGCTATCGTGGGCAATGAGCCCATGATGAACACCACCTTGGTCACGCGCACCAGCGACACCGACTACCGCACCACGCAGACATGGGAAACCGTGGCGCCACGCTTGCAAAATTTTGCCGAGCCGTCGCACTTCAAATTCTGACTACCGAAGAGTTGACCCAACCATGATTGTCCAAATTCGCCCCAGTGAACTAGCCCAATGGCTTGACAACGCCAGCCAGCACGGAGAACCCGTGGTGCTGGATGTGCGCGAGCCGCACGAGTTGCAAATGGCCAGTATCAAGGCGAACGGCTTCAAGTTGCTCACCATCCCGATGGGGGTCATTCCCCCGCGTCTGTCCGAACTGGATCCGCAGCAGCCCATTGCCTGCCTGTGCCACCACGGTGGACGCAGCATGCAAGTGGCGTCCTTTCTCAAGAGCCGCGGCTTTGCGCATGTGGCCAACATCGCGGGTGGCATCAACGCCTGGTCCGCAGAAGTCGACCCTACCGTTGCGCGGTACTAAGCCGCTGAGCGCCCTTTTCATTTCCCGTTCGAGAAAGACCACCATGTCCACCCCACGCTTATCCGCCCGCCTCCGATTGCTACCCTTGCTGCTCGCGGTGGGTGCGGGGTTTTCCGCCTCCCTGCAAGCCCAGAGCTTGGTGGACCTGTATGCGTCTGCTCGTACTTTTGACGCCACCTACCAGTCGGCCAAATCCCAATTTGATGCATCGCTGGCCAAGACCGCCCAAGCCAAAGCCTTGATCCTGCCCAAAGCCGGACTGGCCCTGAGCTATGCGCGAACCAACTACGAAAGCAAATCCATCCCGGCC
>CAJASG010000193.1 GCA_903944555.1 uncultured beta proteobacterium | reverse complement strand
GGAAGAGGCCCGTGGTTTGCAACGCCTGATCAAGGAGTTTGGCCTGACCCACGAAACCGCGGCACAGGCGGTGGGCCGCTCCCGCAGTGCCGCGAGCAACCTGCTGCGTTTGCTCAACCTGGCCGATCCCGTGCAAACCATGCTGATGGCGGGTGACCTGGACATGGGCCACGCCCGGGCGCTGCTAGCCCTGGACCGGGCCACGCAAATCACCGCGGGTTCCCAAATTGTGGCCAAAAAAATGTCGGTGCGCGAGGCTGAGAGTTTGGTGAAAAAACTCAGCGCCGAGTTCACGCTGACCAGTGTCAAACCCAAAAAGGAAAAATCACGCGACCTGAAACGGGTGGAAGAAGAACTGTCTGACCTCTTGATGGCGCAAGTCGAGGTGCAAGTTAAAAAGCGCGTCAAGCGCAATGGCCGCATGGAAGAAATGGGCGAAGTGGTGATTCAGTTTGGTTCATTGGATGAGCTCAATGGACTGATCGAGCGCCTATCACCCGGCACCAGTCGATGAGCTTCTGGCGCTAACCCCAAGCACTCCAACAAGCTCCCCAACCAAACCCGTACCTGACTTTTCCGTGCCGCTACCCGACGCGATTGCCCGCCACTCCCTGCGCCGTTTGCTGCCGTGGCACTGGCCTTGGCCCATGCCCGCGATTCTGGCTTGGGCGTTGGCGTGGGGCCTGTTCAGTGGGCTGTTGGGCGCGTTGGACAGCAGTGTGGGTGTGGCACTGGGCGCTGCCTGTGCCTTGGGTGTGGTGCTGTCTTTGTGGGGCGGCACCTGGTGGCGCCGCGTGCTGATTGCGGGGGGCTTCCCCCTGTCGCTGGCGCTCTCATTCCCCGGTTTGGGTGCCAGCACCCTGCCTGCCTGGGCCTGGTTGTTGCCATTGGCCTTGCTGCTGCTGGTCTACCCGATCAATGCCTGGCGCGATGCCCCCCTGTTTCCCACCCCGCAGGGCGCCTTGACCGAGCTGCCAAAGCACGCCCCGCTGCCGGATGGGGCCTGTGTGCTGGACGCCGGTTGCGGGCTGGGCCAAGGCCTGGATGCCTTGCACCAAGCCTACCCGCAAGCGCAATTGCAGGGCCTGGAGTGGAGCTGGCCGTTGCGCTGGCTGTGCGCCTTACGCTGCCCGTGGGCGCAGGTGCGCCGGGGCGATATCTGGAAAGCGGACTGGTCCGGCTTTGACATGGTGTACCTGTTTCAGCGCCCCGAGAGCATGCCCCGCGCTGTGGAAAAAGCTGCCCACCAGCTGCGCCCTGGTGCGTGGCTGGTGAGCCTGGAATTTGAAGCCACCGGGCTGACGCCCGCTGCCACCTACCGTGCAACTGGTGGCAAAATGGTCTGGATATACCGGGCCCCCTTATTGGTGTCCTCTGGAGAACCCGCATGAACTCTGAACTATTCCCGGCCAACGCAGCAGAGGTCGATGCGCTGCATGCGCACCAGGTCGTCTTGCTGGCGGTGGCCACGCTGGCCGAACTGCGCGAGTCCGATACCGAGAGCCATCTGCTGCGGGTGCAGCACTATGTGCGTGCGCTGTCCCATAAGTTGCGCAGCCATCCCGCGTATGAGTCGGTATTGACGCCGGGTTACATCGAGATGTTGTGCAGTTGCGTCCCCTTGTACGACCTGGGTTCGGTTGGTGTGCCGGATCGCATTTTGCTCAAGCCTGGGCGACTCGCGCCGCACGAAGTGGCCATCATGCGCACCCACACCACCCAAGGCTTTGAGGCCATCGTGCGGGCCGAAAAGACGCTGGGCAAAACATCGCCCATGCTGGCGATGGTCAAGGAGCTCACCCTGTCGCACCATGAGCGCTGGGATGGCAGCGGTTACCCGCAATGCCTGTCCGGCACTAACATTCCTCTGTCCGCACGCATCGTGGCGCTGGCAGATGTGTTTGATGCGCTGATCAGCAACAAGGTCTACAAAGACGGCATCTCCCACGACAAGGCTCTGCAGATCATCATCAGCGAGCGCAGCACGCATTTCGATCCGGACCTGGTAGATGTCTTGGTCGAGATTCACCCAGAGTTTCAAGCCATTGCGCAGCGCTTTGTCGATACCGACGCCGACATGCAAAACAAGATGGAATACATGGCCAACGCCATTGCGGAGATTGCCGAGTTATAAGCGAAAAGTGCCTGCAGCCCCCGTGGGGCATGCGCAGGCAGCTCCTGAATTCATAGCGTAAAGATCTTCCCTGGATTCAGGATGTTGTCCGGGTCCAAAGCGCGTTTGATGGTGCGCATCATGTCTACGGCCCCCGCGCCGGTCTCTTCCACCAAAAACTCCATCTTGTGCAGGCCCACGCCATGTTCACCGGTGCAGGTGCCCCCCAGCTTCAGGGCGCGGTGGACCAATTGGGTGTTGAGCTTCTCGGCCAACACGCGCTCTTCCGGTTTGTCGGGGTCGATCAGGTAGCCCATGTGGAAGTTGCCGTCGCCCACATGGCCGACCATGAAGTAGGGCAGACCCGCTTCCTGTGCCTCGGTGACCGAGTCCAGCAGGGCGTCGGCCAAGTGCGAGATCGGTACGCAGGTGTCGGTGGTGATGGCCTTGCAGCCCGGGCGCGACTGTACGCCGGCAAAGTAGGCGTTGTGGCGCGCAGTCCACAGCTTGGTGCGTTCTTCGGGCGTATTGGCCCACTGGAAGGCTTGGCCGTCATGTTCTGCGGCAATCGCCTGCACCAGCTCGACCTGCTCGTTGACACCGGCGGGTGAGCCGTGGAACTCCATCAGCAGCATGGCGTTCTCGGGCAGGCCCAGTTTGGAGTGCTGGTTGACGACTTTCACAGTCGTGGCGTCCAGCAGCTCGCAGCGGGCAATCGGAACACCCAACTGGATGATCTGGATGGTGGTGTTCACCGCGTCCGCCAGGTTGGCAAATGAGCAGGTGGCGGCCATCACCGCTTCGGGCAGGGGGTAG
>CAJASG010000192.1 GCA_903944555.1 uncultured beta proteobacterium | reverse complement strand
CTCGGAGAGCAGGCCCATTTTGGCTTCGCGCCCGCACTTTCAGTGACTGCTTGGTTGGTGGCTGCAATTTACGCAGTAGAGAGTCAGATTTTTCCGCAACTTCGAACGCGCTGGACCCTTTGCGCCCTGGGTTCCGGCGCCGTCTTGTTGGCCTTGGTCTTCCCCGGTAGCACCATGTCACCCACGGCCTCTGTGTGGCTACCTGTGCACTTGGCGTTTGGGGTCGCGTGCTACGGCTTATTTGGAACGGCAGTGGTCCACGCCTGGTTTATGACCCGCACGGAGAACCGAATTCGCTTGGCGGAAGACCCGCACAGTGGCCTGCCCCTGCTGACACTGGAGCGACTGACATTCCGATTTGTGACTGCTGGTTTTGTGCTGCTGAGCGCAACACTTTTGATCGGCATCCTGTTTGGCGATGTGGTGTACGGCCATGCGCAGGCGTGGCACTGGAACCACAAGACGATATTCTCGGTGCTTTCATGGCTGACTTTTGCCGTGTTGCTGGTCGGGCGTGCACGCTTTGGCTGGCGCGGAAAGCGGGCGGTGCGCGTGCTGTACACGGGATCCGCGTTTCTTCTATTGGCCTACGTTGGTTCGCGCTTTGTAATGGAAATCGTTTTGGGGCGCGGTGCGTGAAGTACCTACTGGCGTTTTTGGTGGTCTTGCTAGTGGCATGGCGATGGCGCACCGAACGAGCAGCGCGGCAACTGGCTTCCCGGCACAAACCTGACCCCGCCGACGCACCGGTTGATATGGTTCGCTGTGCCCAATGCGGGATTCATACCCCAAAAGAAAACGCGGTCAGCGGCACGAATGGCCTGTACTGCAGTTTGGCACACCGCCAGCAAGCGGAGTCCTAAATGAGCGAGTCGGTGCCTGCACACTCCTGGTTCGGCCCCACTGTGATGAACCCGGAGCCCTCCACACCGGATGAACCGCACGAGTTTGGCCGCATGTGGCAAGGCTTCATGACGGCGCGCCTGATCTTGGGATTTGTCTTGCTGGCGTTGCAAGGTGCGCTGTATGCAACGGGTGCATCGCACAGCAAAGCATTGATCGCCATTAGTACGGCCTACTTTTTCGGCACCTTGGCCACCCGGTTTAGAGCCAAACCCCGCCCATTGGGTGGCTCATTCAGCAGCGTATGGGGGATTCTGGTCGGACTGGATCTTTTGGTGTTTTCGGCTCTGCAGCTATTGCAGGGCAACAGCAGTATCAACTACACCCCACTGTTTGCTCTGCCGATTTTGCTCGTCTCAGTTCTTGGCTCATTGCGCCTGGCACTTGGAACCGCTGCCGGAGTGACGGTGCTTCTCTTGAGCGGAACCCTGTGGACCTATCTGCAAAGTCCGGCCGAGGCCACCCCCCAATTTGTGCAGTCTGCACTCAGCGGGGTCGGTTACTTTGTGATTGCATTGCTCGCCAATCAACTCTCCACGCGGTTGGTCAGCGAAGGCAAACGCGCCCGGCTCAATCAGCTGGCGGCCAATATCCAGCGGCAGGTCAATGCACTGGTGATTGAATCCTTGCCCGATGGGGTTCTGATCGTGGACGATCGGGGGTATGTTCGGGCCGCAAATCCGGCGGCAAGACAATTACTGGGCTCCGAACGTGCGCGTAACTCAACGAGTTTTGATCTCCGGGACGAAGCGGGCTGGCTACCGCTGCTGGACTTGACACGACTGAGCGTGGGAACCGGGCAGAACCAAGAAGACAGCGTCACCATTCGCCACGAGGGCCATGCGCCATTGCGGGTGCGGGTGCGCACACGCCTGGCAACCCCCATGGGGGCCGACGGTGATAGCCTGTGTGTGCTCTTCTTGCAGGACCAACGTGAACTGGAAGCCCGCATGCGCACAGAGAAGCTGGTGAGCATGGGACGGATGTCTACCGCTGTAGCGCACGAGATTCGCAATCCTTTAGCGGCCATCGCCCAAGCCAACGCGCTGCTGGACGAAGACATCAACGATCCAAAACTGAAGAGACTGACGCAGATGGTGGGCCAGAACGCCAAACGACTGGAAAAGATTGTGGATGACATCCTCAACGTATCACGTGTTCAACCGCATGACCGCAAGCAATCTGAGGCTGAAGTGCAGTTGAACCAATCCGTCTACCGAGTTTGCATGGACTGGGCGGAGCAAAGTGCCAGCGCCCAGCGACTCAAAGTCAGCCTACCCGGGCAAGATGCGTTGGTCCGGTTTGATGCGGAGCATTTGCGACGGGTGTTGGTCAACATACTCGACAACGCACGCCGATATGCAAGCCACCAACCTGAGGCGATCCAGGTCAACTGCGGCGCCACCGACCCCTTGCACGCAGTTATCTCCATCTGGAGCGATGGCGCACCCATGGACCAATCCATGGAACGCCATCTGTTCGAGCCCTTCTTCTCTTCAGAGAGTCGCTCCAGTGGGTTGGGCCTATTCATTTGCCGGGAGCTCTGCGAGGGGCACGGAGCATCAATCGTTTACGAGAGAAATGCCCGCGTGATGGGCGATCAAACCGTTGACGGCAATGAATTTATCATTACCTTCTTGTGCGCACCTCCTGCGGAGCATACACAGATGCAAGAAAAGACTGACGCCCCATGGCAAACAACCCTGTACTAACCAATGCACAAATCCTGGTCGTCGATGACGAACCAGACTTGCGCACGCTGTACGAATTAACGTTGCTGCGTGAAGGCTATCGGGTAGAGACGGCGGGTAGTTTGCAAGAGGCGTGGCAGCTACTGGAAGCGCGCCCGTTTGACGTCGTCATCACCGATATGCGGCTGCCGGATGGATTGGGCATTGAGATATTGACCGGACTCAAAACGCAGCGTCGCAAGGAGCTGTGCGTCGTCATCACCGCGCACGGCTCGGCAGAAAATGCAGTCGGCTCATTCAAAGCCGGAGCCTTTGACTATTTGACCAAGCCGGTGGACCTAAAACAGTTTCGCGCGGTCATTGCATCCGCAGTGCAGGATGCGACGACCCGAAAGCAAACTCCGGTTTCCATCCCGGGAAATCGCCGTTCAGACTTATCCCCGCGCCTGCCCAGCGGACAGTCGGCGCTGGCGCGGCTGGCGGGGGACTCTGTCTCCATGCGCGGCGTAAAAGAACGTATTGTCAAAGTCGCACGTAGCATGGCGCCGGTGCTGGTGCGCGGCGAATCCGGCACCGGCAAAGAGCTAGTAGCCTGCGCATTGCATGCCAACAGCCACCGGTCCAACGGACCTTGGGTGGCCGTGAACTGCAGTGCAATTCCCGAAAGCCTGCTGGAAGCGGAGTTCTTTGGCGCGAAAAAGGGCGCCTACACCGGGTCAACACAGGACCGGGAAGGTTTTTTCCAAGCGGCAAAAGGGGGCACTCTTTTCCTGGATGAAATTGGTGACTTGCCGTTGGCCATGCAGTCGAAGCTGCTTCGCGCCATCCAGGAACGCTGCGTGCGCCCCATTGGCTCCAGT
>CAJASG010000191.1 GCA_903944555.1 uncultured beta proteobacterium | reverse complement strand
GCTCAGCCTGGCCCGCAAGGTACGGGCGGATGAAGCAGCGGGTGAGATATCGCTTTGGATTCTCAAGGGCTGCAAGCCGGGGCGGGCCTGCTGATGCGCCGCGCGTCCGTGCTGCCCGCAGCGCTGCTGGCAATCGTTGGACTGACCGGCTGGTTGCGTCCGTCCATGGCGGCAGATGTGGCCCAGTTGCCCCCTGTGGTGGTGTATGCCCCCAGCCCATGCCTGTCTTGCATCGATTGGGCCGACCACCTGCGCAAACACGGTTTTGTCGTCACCATGGAAGAGCGATTGCAGTCCGATATGCCGCGCATCAAGCGCTGGCTCAGCGTGCCATCGGGGTTCGAGTCGGTGCACACGGCGCGTGTGGCGGGTTATTTCATCGAAGGCCATGTGCCAGCGGAAGATGTTTTGCTGCTGCTCCAGGAGAAGCCCCATGCGCGTGGGCTGGCTGTGCCGGGCTTGCCGGGTGGCGCACCCGGGCGCGAGAGCTACAACCCCGTGTGCGATACGGCCTGCACTATTTTGGACAACGCGGGGCAGGAGCGTGACATCAAGCGCGAGGCTTTCAACACCTATCTGGTGGGTCCAGACGGGCGAACCAGCGTTTACGCACGGCACTGACCGTGTGCCGTGCTGCGGCGCATCTCACGCCGCAGGCACGCCCAGGCTTTCTGTGTACAGGGTCTGCGCCCATTGAAGGTCTTCGTCACGCGGTTGCGGGTTGTCCTGCTGGCGCACGGTTTGCACAATCAGACCGTCACCGCGTTGCCGGTACTGCGCGTCCATGATCAGGTGCTCGGCGGGTTCGGCGCTGAGCCAGACATGGCAGATGCTGCTTGGTAACGCTACAGCAGTGGGGGCACTACCCCGGCTGAGTTGCGCAATTTGCTGTGCGGCCGATGCCCCTAACCGGGTGGCAATGTGCGCCGTTTTCGGGTAGTGACCAAACAGCGGCGAAACGGTGTCCAGCAGATCGCCTACCAAATACACACGGTCATCCACCAGGGAGCGCAGCTGTAGCGGGTCTACACCGGCCCAGCGGGTCGCTTGGCCCTGGGCGTTGGTGCCCAGCAAGCCCGTTTGTGCCACCAGCTTACTGGCTTGCATGGGGGGCAGCAACATGGCATGGTCAAAGCCCATTTCGCCATCAAGCGTGCTGAGCTTGCGGGCAAATGGGTCAATCACCAATTCTTGCGAGTGCGGCTGGTGCACGATCTGGTCGCGGTAGTGCTCCGCAAACAGGCGGGTAAAGCGAGGTATCCCGGCGCTGGCGTCAATGATGGTGAGTTTGCCCGGTATGCGCCGGGTTTTGAGCCACCAGCCGATCAACATGGCGCGCTCATAGGGTGCGGGGGGGCAGCGGTAGGGCGGTGGCGGGATCGTCATCACCAGATCGCCGCCGCGAAATTCTTCCAATTTGCGCTTGAGAGAATCGAGCTCGCCAGCCATAAAACCGGCTGGAAACTGTGTACGTGCCTGTGCGCTGGCGCGTGTATCGTCACCAAACCAGGCGGCGTAGTCGTAGTCAATGCCAGCGGCCAACACCAGCCAGTCGTAGCCAAACCGCCCCTGTGTGGAGTGCACCTGCCGCTGGGTGCGGTCAATCGACTGCACCTCCGCGGCGACGAAGCGGTAACCCAATTGCCGGGCGAGAGTGGCCAGGTCGATACGCGCCAGACGCTCCGGCGTGCGGTCTACCAGCCAGGGGCTGCTCAGGGGCAAGGCGCGGAGTTGGGGATCACGGTCGATCAAGACGACGTCCAGCTCGGGCGCACTTTGGCGCAGGGCACGTGCAGCGCTCAGCCCCCCCCAGCCGCCACCAACGATGACGACCCGCTGACCAGGGGCCGGGCCCGAGGCAGGCGTGCCGCTGGCAGACCATGCCTGGCTCTGCCAGTTGAGCCCGGCGCAGCCTATTGCCCCCAGCAGCAATCGGCGTTTCATTTTTTAGGCAGTTTCTCGTTCACGTCGAGCCATTGATTGATCGTTGCGACCATGTCCTTGACCGGTGTGGCGTACATGAACTTGGTAATGCGCTGGCCGTCTGGCCCCAGCAGGAACATGCCCGCGGTGTGGTCCATGGTGTAAATGTTGGGCGCCGCGCCGGGTTCACGAACTTTTTCAAACTGCACCTTGAAGTTGTCCGCCGCCCAGCGCACCAGCTGCAGGCTACCGGTCAGGCCCAAAATACGGCTGTCGAAGTTGGCGGTGTAGGCGTCCAGCACGGCGCCGGTATCGCGCTCCGGGTCCACGGTAATGAAGATGGGTTGCACCTGCTTGGCGCGGTCCCCCAGCGCGGCCATGACCTGCTGCATTTCCAGCATGGTGGTTGGGCAGACGTCCGGGCAGCCGGTAAACCCGAACGAGACCAACTGGAACCGTTCACGAAAGTCATTCACCATGACCGCGCGCCCCCGGCCGTTTTGCAGCAGGTAGCGGGGGAACTCATGGGCGTTGGCGGCAGCGTCCACCGCATTGACGGGCTCGGCCAGGCCGGGCTGGCTTGTTTGCGCACTGGCAGGGCTAGTGAGCGCAGCCAGCACCAAGAGCGTCAGGGCTGCCAAGCGGTGTTGTAGGGTAGGGGTCTGCATAGCTTATTTACTTTCTGAAAGGGTGGCAGGCAGGGCGGTTTGCAGTCGCTGCACAAGGGCGTCCAGGCGCTTGGTGAGTGCGGTGCTGTCAGGGCAAGCCGCTGTGCCATTGACCTGTGCGCTGTAGCTTTGTTGGGTGCCCACTTCATAGGCATCCCCAAAACGTGCCGTCTTGGGGGCATGGGTAATCATCAGGCTCTTTGCGCGTGCGGCAATTTTCAGCTCCTGGCACGCCAGTGCCTGGCCGTTGACTTGGGCCAGTTCACCAACGACTTGCAGGGCAAGCTCCAAAGGGGCTTGGGCTTGGACTGGCGTCACCAGGAGCGCCTGGGCCAGTCCTAGTGCGATCAGCGTACGGGAAATGTGTTTCATGGGGGAGACTCCTGGGTTGGCGTGCGGGGGGCGGGTCACATCCGTGGACGCGGGTCCTGCAGCACGCGGTGCGGGGAAGAGAAGGGGGCCAATCGCTCAAGAAAGTCGAGTAACTCAAAGGCTGGCGTGTTGCGGAAGAAAGTCGCTTTCGGCATTTCCATCCAGATGCGGTCGGCGTACAGCATCACGTCATGCGGTGTGTCGCCGATCTGGTCGTGGTTGCGGTCAAAACCCTGGTAGTCGTCCCAGCGGTTGTCGCTCCACTGGTTGGCGCTGCCGGCGCCCGGTGCGCTGATGGCCACCGTGGTCAGGTTGTTGTCAAAACGGTTGTCGCTGAATTGGGCCACTCCGGCCTCACCCAGAAAAAACATGCCAACGATGTTGTACGCAAAGTGGTTACCCCGCACGGTGATTTGCCGCCCACCTGCGAGTGGGGCGTCCATCTTCAGCCCCACCGTGCAGTGCAATACCTTGTTGTTCTCGATCAGGCTGCCGTCACTTTCCCGGATCACGATGCCGCCGCCACCATCGGTCAGGGCGTGTTCAATGGAATTGCCAATCAGGGTGAGTTGCGGTGAGTACAGCGCAACAATGCCGGTGCCGGTATCGCTTAAGTGGTTGTCTTGCGCCACCAAGCGGGGTGAAAAAATGATGTGCATGCCGTAACGCCCATCGGTAAAGTGGTTGCGCAGCAACTGGTTGTCCGGCGAGTTGGTCAGGGTTACGTCACGCCCGCGGGTAAAGTGGTTGTCTTCGATGCGGTTGTGGTTGCTGTACCAAAGCCGCAGTGGGTCGCCGCGCAAGCCGGTGGTAAAGGGCTTCCCGGTGACCCGGTTGCCTTTGATCAGTGCGCGGTTGACGCCTTTAAGGTGAATACCAAACAGCACGTCTTGCAAATCATTGTTTTCCACCCGGTGTTCGTCACCTTGCAACAAGATGCCGGCGTCGATGCGGTCGTGCGAGTCACCGCTGCCGCGCACGCGCAGGCCGCGCAGGGTGACTGCTGTGGCGTCGACGCTTAAAACCGTGCTGTGGCCATCACCCTGAATGACCGCCTGGCCATCGCCCTCCAGAGTCATCGTGCGGTCGATGGTGGCCGGGCCGGTGTAGACGCCAGGGGCCAAATGCAGAGTGCCACCCGTGGGTGTGGCGTCAATGAGCGGTTGCAGGGCTTGCGTTGACGGTTTTTGTGCTGGTTGTGCAGTCGCCTGTACCAGCGTCATGCACAGCGCGCCGAGCGCGAGCACTCCCACGGTGAGCCGCGTTCTCATGGCGCACCCGTGGTGATGCCCGAGCCGGGTTGCCGCAGCTTGAGGCGCATCAACACGACGAATGCCAGTGCCCCGCCGTTCATCAACAGGGCGTACACCACGCTGGGCACGCTCATGGCGGGCGACTGCAGGAGTTGGACGCAAACGTAGATGCCTAAGGCGGAATTTTGCAACCCACATTCGGTCACCACGGAAATACGATCCCGCCGCACCAAACCCAGTTGGCGGCACAGGAACCAAGCGCCAGCGAGCACCGTCACATTGAGTAGCAGGCTGGCGGGACCAATGGTGGAGAGGTTGTTGAGCAGCACCTGGCGTTGGTCCCAAAAGGTGACAAAGACCACCAGGATGAACAGCGCGGTGGAAATGCGCCCGGCGATGGGCTCAATGCGCGTCACCCGGGTTGGCTGCCATGCACGCAAGGCCATGCCGGTCAGTACCGGCACGGTGGTCAGAAGAAAAATGCTGCGCACCATACCGCCCAGCGGGAATTCGATGCCCATGCCGCTGGACATAAAGAAGCGCATGGCACCATCTACCACCAGGGGCAGGGTCAGCACCGCAGCGACGCTGGTAACAGCAGTGAGTGAGATTGACAGTGCCACATCACCGCGTGCAAGGTGGGTCAACAACCCGGAGCTAACGCCCCCAGGGCACGCGGCCAGCACCATCAGCCCGAC
Organism: uncultured beta proteobacterium; assembly: GCA_903944555.1. Lineage (GTDB taxonomy): Bacteria > Pseudomonadota > Gammaproteobacteria > Burkholderiales > Burkholderiaceae_C > Allorhodoferax. Next base: position 1,098 of record CAJASG010000191.1, on the reverse strand, counting down.
TGCCATGGTGGGTTCCAGATGGAGCAAGTAGGCCACGCCGAACCCCAGCAAGGGAACCATCAGCAGTTGCCCGATCAGACCTGCTACCAATGCCCGTGGGCGTTGCAGCACGCTGTGGAAATCCTGAACATGCAGGGTCAGCCCGAGGTACAGCATGATGAACGCCAAGGCCAGTGGTAGCCATTGGGTCAATACCGACATGCTCACAGAAATATCCCTAGGGCAAGCAGCACCGCCAGGATGAGGCCAACTTTGGCAGTAGCCGCCAGCAAGGCGTTGAGCGATGCGGCACTGGCATCCTGACGCAAGCGTTGTGTCAACTGAATGCTGTGTGGTAGTGCCAGCAGTGCGAGCAAGGCGCCAGGGTGGCCACGCCACGCCAGCAGCACAACCAATGCAAACGGCAGCAGCATCATGGTGGCGTAGGTCGTACGGGAGCGGCTGGGCCCCAAGCGGGCGGCCAAGGTGTGGCGGCCACTGCGCAGGTCGGCATCCAGGTCGCGGAAATTGTTGACCAGTAACACGGCGGCTGCCGGCAGTCCGAGGGTTGCGCCGCACAACAGTGCGTCGAGCGAGGGCGTTCCACTTTGCAACCAATGGCTGCCAGATACGGCCACCAAGCCAAAAAATACCAGCACAAAAGCTTCGCCCAATGCGGTGTGGGACACCGGCCGCGTACCACCCGAATAGGCCCAACCCGCCCACAGGGACGACACGCCTGCCAGCAGAATCGGCCAGCCACCGTGGCCCACCAGGTAAATGCCGATGAGCAGCGCCAAGCCATAACAAAAAATGGTGGCATGGTGCATGGTGCGGGCGCTGACCCACCCGGCGGCGGTGACCCGAAGCGGGCCAACCCGGTCAGGCCGATCATTGCCGCGCTCGAAGTCGATCACGTCATTGTGCAAATTGGTGCCAATCTGAATTAGCAAGGCGCAGGCCAGAGCCGCCAGCAGAGCAGGCCAATGCCGCACGCTGCCATCAGCCCAGGCCAATGCCGTGCCGAGCAATACCGGCGCGACCGCAATGCTCAAGGTGCGTGGACGAATGGCGGTCCACCACACCTGTCTGCCTGGTCCCGACAGGTTCAGCGATTCG
>CAJASG010000190.1 GCA_903944555.1 uncultured beta proteobacterium | reverse complement strand
GGCTGCAGGTAGGCTGTCGTCCTCCGGGTTTGAAGAGACACGGGCTTGCACATCTGCCAGTGCAGCCTGGGCTTGCTGGGGCGAGGGCACGCGCGCACTGCCAAATACCACCACAGTAGACTGAATTTTGTGGCGACGCAAATAGCGCTCCGGCTTGAGTAATTCGAGTTGAAGCCGGATCGGACGCGAATCAGCATCAGTCAGCAATTCGTGGTCTTCATGGGCAAGGCGGTAAGAGGGGTGCGCAAGAATCGCTTCAAGTTGCGCTTCCTGCACCCTGTTGGTGGTGCTCATAGCTGATAGCTCTGGCCAATTTCCGGTACGTCCACGGTCCAGTTTTTCTCAGTGCGCAACTGTTGCGCAAAGTTGTTTGCGGCAGCGGCTTCCCCGTGGACCACAAAAGTGCGTCCTGGTGGCTTGCTGAACCCGCCTGCCCACGCCATGAGTGCTTTTTGATCGGCATGGGCCGAGAAGCCGCCCAGGGTGTGAATGGACGCGCGCACCGCAACTTCTTCGCCAAAAATACGCACCACTTTCTCGCCATCCACCAAACGCCGCCCGAGCGTGCCACCGGCCTGGAAGCCGGTAATTAAAACACTGCATTCGGGTCGCCCCAGGTTGTGTCGCAAGTGGTGCTTGATGCGCCCAGCGTCACACATACCGCTGGCGGAAATTATGATGGCGCCGGAGCGAATTTGGTTGAGCGCGATGGATTCGGCAACATCGGCCACAAAATGCATTGCCGGCAAATTTTTAGCCTTCCCATGCCATTGGGTGATGCGATGCGCTTCGGCATCAAACAGTTCGAAGTGCTTTTTTGTGATGTTGGTCACCGCCACTGCCATGGGCGAGTCAACGTAGATGTTGAGGTGACTCAGGCGGCCCTGCTCGGTGAGCTGATGCAGGTGGTAAATGATCTCTTGGGTGCGCCCAACTGCGAAAGCCGGAACAATCACATTACCCCGGCGTTTGTACAGGGTGTGTTCAACGATGGCGGCCAATTCAGAAAGCGTGGTGGGCAAGTCTTTGTGATTTCGGTCGCCATAGGTTGACTCAATCAGCAGCACATCAGTTTCTTCAATGCGTGTGGGGTCTTTGAGGATAGGGCGCCCAGGCTGGCCCAAGTCGCCTGACGCCACCAGTTTGCGGGTGACGCCGACTTCAGTTACCCATATTTCGATGATGGCTGATCCCAGAATGTGCCCGGCATCCCGAAAGCAGCACGCAATCGATGGATGCGGTGCAAAGCGCTCGTTATAGTCAATCGGCCTGACAAGTGCGAGGCAGTTCCTTGCATCCTGCACGGTATAAATCGCCGGGAGTGCATCAGGCCTATGTCGCTGCTTCGCACGGTCTGCGTCCATTTCCTGAATGTGCCCACTGTCGGGCAGCATCACGCCCAACAAGTCGGTGGTAGCACGGGTGGTGTAGATGGGGCCATCAAAGCCGTTCAGCACAATTTTTGGCAGTAGGCCACTGTGGTCAATATGGGCATGGGTGAGCAGCACAAAGTCGATCGAACGCGGATCAAAATCAAACGGCTTGTGGTTTCGCACCGGGGCCTCCCGCCCGCCTTGCACCATGCCGCAGTCGATCAAGAAACGACATTGGTCAGTCTCAATCAGATAGCAAGAGCCGGTAACCTCGCGTGCTGCGCCTAAAAAGGCTATTCTCATTTTTGGCTTTCTTGGGTTGAGTTCAATCGAATCAAGGCATCAACACGTAGCTTCCCGGTGCATCGTCCAGAACAGTGTGGCCGGTGCCGCCCATGACCGGGGGTGTGCCGCGTTTGCCACTGTGCGTCTGCAGCCAGACCTCCCAGGCCAGCCACCACGAGCCTTCGTGGCTAGGTGCCTTTTGAATCCATGCTGAGGGATCCGTGTGGCAATCCTCCTGGCCGTGCACCGCCACCTGGTAACTGTGTCTGGCGTCTGGCCCAGGCGGATTGACGATGCCCGCGTTGTGGCCGCCACTGGTAAGGCAGAAAGTGATTTCGGTGTGCATCAGCAGGTGGACTTTGTACACCGACTGCCAAGGCGAGACGGTGTCGCGCACCGTGCCCAGCGCAAAAACGGGCAGGCGTATATCTGCCAAAGAAATGGGAATGCCGTCAACCAGGCAGCGCCCGGCAGCCAAATCGTTGTTCAGGTAAAGACGATGCAGGTATTCGCTGTGCTGTCGGTAAGGCATGCGCGTCGCGTCGGCGTTCCAGGCGGCCAGATCGTTGACCTTTTGGCGCTTTCCCAGCAGGTATTCGCGCTCCATGCGCGACCACACCAGATCACGTGAGTTGAGCAGCGCAAATGCGCCAGCCATTTGCTTGCCGTCGAGGTAGCCTTTGCGCGACATGGCCTGGTCCAGCAGCGCGAGCTGGGCATCGTCAATAAACAAACCCAGTTCGCCAGGCTCGGTAAAGTCCAGCTCGGAGGCCAACAAGGTCAGTGAATTCAGACGATCGTCATGCCTGCGCGCCATATAGGCTGCAGCCATGGCCAGCAAGGTGCCACCCAGACAATAGCCCACCGCCTGGACTTTTCGCTTTGGCATGATGTCGCACACCGCATCGATTGCGCCCATGACGCCAGATTTCAAGTACGTGTCCATGCCAACATCACGGTCGCTGGCGTCCGGATTTTTCCAGGACACGATGAAGACGGTGTGCCCCTGCTCAACCAAGTACTTCACCATCGAATTTTGGGGTGACAGGTCAAGAATGTAGAACTTCAGTATCCACGAGGGCACGATCAAAACGGGGGCAGAAAAGACGGTTGCGGTTCGCGGCGTGTACTGAATGAGTTCCATCAAATGGTTGCGAAAAACCACCTTGCCCGGCGTAATGGCCACCTCATGGCCTGGCCGGAAATTCTCAGTACCAGGAACCGGCCCACCACTCAAGACGCGCAATGCGTCTTCGCGTCGGTTGCGCAGGCCTTGCAGC
>CAJASG010000189.1 GCA_903944555.1 uncultured beta proteobacterium | reverse complement strand
GTTCTTCGGTAGCGACACCGACCACCGCAAACGGACAGCGCTCGCGCTCGCACAAGGCCTTGAACATGTCCAGGGACTCGGGGGCGATGGCCAGCACATAACGCTCCTGGCTCTCGTTGCACCAGATTTCCTTGGGTGCCATGCCGGACTCTTCCAGCGGCACACCACGCAAATCGAAGCGCGCGCCCCGGCCGGCGTCGTTGGTCAGCTCGGGGAAGGCGTTGGACAAACCACCGGCGCCGACGTCGTGGATCGCCAGAATCGGGTTGGCGCGCAGGCCATCACCACCCTGCCCCAGCATCCAGCACTGGTTGATCACCTCTTGCGCCCGGCGCTCGATCTCGGGGTTGCCACGCTGCACCGAGTCAAAGTCCAGCTCGGCGGCGTTGGCGCCGGTGCCCATGGAACTGGCCGCGCTGCCGCCCATACCAATGCGCATGCCGGGGCCGCCCAACTGGATTAGCAAGCTGCCCGCGGGGAATTCGATCTTGTGGGTCTGGGTGGCGTCAATCACCCCCAAGCCGCCAGCAATCATGATGGGCTTGTGGTAGCCACGCTGCACGGTGTCTTGTCCGCTGACCACCGATTGCTCGTACTCGCGGAAGTAGCCCAAGAGGTTGGGTCGGCCAAACTCGTTGTTGAATGCTGCGCCGCCCAGTGGGCCTTCCGTCATGATTTGCAACGGGCTGGCAATGTGCTCGGGCTTGCCGAAGGCAGGCACGCCGTCTTGTGGCCAGAGTTTGGACACGGTAAAGCCGGTCAAACCCGCCTTGGGCTTGGAGCCGCGGCCGGTAGCACCTTCGTCGCGAATCTCGCCGCCCGCGCCAGTGGAGGCGCCGGGGAACGGAGAGATGGCGGTCGGGTGGTTGTGGGTCTCAACCTTCATCAAAATGTGGTTGGTTTCGCTATGCTTTTCATAGCTGGCTGCGCATATTCCGTCTGGGCTGGAGGCCGATTTTGCTGTAAATCGCTCAACCTGCACGCCTTCCATGACAGAGGCGTTGTCCGAGTACGCCACCAGCATGTGCTGTGGATTCGTCTGGTGCGTATGGCGGATCATGCTGAACATGCTGCCATCCTGTGGCGCGCCGTCGATGGTGAACTGGGCGTTGAAAATCTTGTGGCGGCAGTGCTCGCTGTTGGCCTGCGCAAACATCATCAGCTCCACATCGGTGGGGTTGCGCTTCAACTGCGTAAAGGCTTGGACCAAATAGTCAATTTCGTCGGCCGCTAAAGCCAGACCAAACTGGGTGTTGGCAGTCTCCAAGGCAGCTTTTCCGCCTTCCAGCACGTCCACATGGGCCATGGGCGCGGCTTGCAGCACGTTGAACAGGCCTAAAGCCTGATGGCGCGAGAACATGGCGCTTTCGGTCATGCGGTCGTGCAACAGCGCGGATACCTGCTCCAGTTGCTCAGGCGTCAAGGTGGTTTTGGACAGTAAGCCGTTTTTCAGGGTCAGCCGGTATTCCACCAGCCGCTCAATGCGCTTGACCGCAAAACCGCAGTTGTGCGCAATGTCGGTCGCCTTGGACGCCCAGGGGGACACCGTGCCAAATCGGGGGGTGACGACCAGCAGCACGCCGTCCGCTGGGCCGGCGTAGGGCTCACCGTAGGTCAGCAAGGCATCCAACTGGGCTTGCAGAGCTTCGCTGGGAGTCGTTTCGCAAGCCACCAAATGCACAAACCGGGCGGACACCGCCGTTATCTTGTCGTGGATGCATTGCAGGGCAGGCAGAAGTTGTTGAACGCGAAAACCGCTGAGGGCGTTGCTGCCCTCAAATTGAGAAATGTGCAGGGTCACTGTGGTGGCCTAGTAAAGAGAAAGGGCTGAAGGGATTGCGCAGATTTTACCTGCCCATGCCGCTGGTCCGTGCCAGCAATGTCCCCACCCAAGTCGCGGCCCTCACCCAATGGGATAATCCTGCCCCATGACTATCACTTACAAAGACGCTGAAGGCATTGCGGGTATGCGCGTAGCGGGCCGCTTGGCCGGCGAACTGCTGGACTACCTCGCACCCTTCGTCAAACCCGGTATCACCACCAACGAGCTGGACAAGCTGGCCGACGCCTACACCACGCAGGTGCAACACGCCATCTCGGCACCGCTGAACTACGCCCCGGGCGGCCACAACCCCTACCCCAAAGCGATTTGTACTTCCATCAACCACCAGGTGTGCCACGGCATCCCCAACGATAAGCCGCTCAAAAAGGGTGATATCGTCAATGTAGATGTCACAGTCATCAAAGACGGCTGGCACGGTGACTCTAGCCGTATGTATATGGTGGGTGATGTGTCCGTGGCGGCCCGGCGCTTGTGCAACCTGACCTATGACGCCATGTGGCATGGCATCGCCAAGGTCAAGGCGGGCGCCTTTTTGGGTGATATTGGCCATGCGATTCAAACCTTTGCCGAAGGCAATGGCCTGAGCGTGGTGCGCGAATTTTGTGGCCATGGCATTGGTCAAAAGTTCCACGAAGATCCCCAAATCCTGCATTACGGCCGCCCCGGCACGCTGGACCAGCTCAAGGCTGGCATGACCATCACCATTGAGCCCATGCTCAACGTGGGGCGCAAGGAAATCAAGGAAATGGGCGATGGCTGGACCATCGTGACCAAAGACCGTTCGCTGTCGGCGCAGTGGGAACACACCGTATTGGTCACACCAACCGGCTACGAGGTGCTGACGCTGTCTCCGGGTTGCCCACCCATACCGGATTTTGTTCCCGCACAGTTAGGTTAGCGCAATGAACGATATGCAGGCGCTGCGCGCAGAGTACCGGGCGCAAAAAGCGCAACTCCTGCAGACAATTGCCGCACCGTCTTCCACACCACGCGAGGTTCGCAAGGTGTTGCACCAACTCGCAAAGCTGGCAGATGGGCTACTTGTCCACTTGTGGACGCTTGCCGGTCTGAAGGAGCCCTTTGCCCTGTTGGCCGTCGGTGGATTTGGCCGGGGCGAGCTTTTCCCGCACTCGGATGTGGATGTGCTGGTGCTTCTGCCAAACAGTTTTTCCGCTGAGCACGATATAGAACTGAAGACCCGTATCGAGGCCTTCATCGGTAGCTGCTGGGATACAGGGCTGGAGATTGGTTCGAGCGTGCGCACGCTGGGTGAATGCCTGGCCGAGGCCGAGAAAGACGTGACGGTGCAAACCGCCATGCTGGAGTGCCGCTTGATAACGGGCAGTGCCCCACTGGTTGCGCAGTTTCAGCACGACTTTTTTGCTGCCATGGACGCCCGTGCGTTCTTTGTCGCAAAAACGCTGGAAATGCGCCAGCGCCACACCAAGTTTGAAGACACGCCCTACTCCCTGGAACCCAACTGCAAGGAGTCCCCCGGAGGCCTGCGCGACTTGCAGGTGATCTTGTGGGTCGCCAAGGCCGCAGGGTATGGTGATGATTGGGCCGCGTTAGCCACCAGTGGGCTGGCAACGCCGTTTGAGGTCAAGCAAATCCAGCGCAATGAGTCGCTGCTGTTTTTGATTCGGGCGCGCTTGCACCTGATTGCCAAACGCCGAGAAGACCGTTTGATCTTTGACATGCAAAATGCGGTCGCCGAATCGTTTGGCTACACATCCACGCAAGCCGATGCAAAGTCGCGCTCCTTTGTTCGCGCCAGCGAGTTGCTGATGAAGCGCTACTACTGGGCGGCCAAGGCGGTCACCCAGCTCAACCAGATTTTGTTGATGAACATTGAGGAGCGGCTCAACCCCTCCACCCATGCGCCGCAGCGCATCAATGACCGCTTCAACGACAAGGCGGGCATGATCGATGTGGTCAGCGACGACCTGTACCAACGCGAGCCGCATGCGATTTTGGAGACCTTTCTGGTCTACCAGACCACGGTTGGGGTCAAGGGTTTGTCGGCCCGCACCTTGCGTGCGCTGTACAACGCCCGGGGCGTCATGGACGCCCGCTACCGCAGCGATCCGGTCAACCGGGCGACGTTTCGCGAAATTTTGATGCAACCTGAAGGCATCACCCATGCCATGCGCCTGATGAACCAGACCTCGGTGCTGGGGCGCTATCTGTGGGTGTTTCGCAAGATCGTCGGGCAGATGCAGCATGACCTGTTCCATGTCTACACCGTGGACCAGCACATCCTGATGGTGCTGCGTAACATGCGGCGCTTCTTTATCGTCGAACACGCCCACGAGTACCAGTTTTGCTCGCAACTGGCGTCTGGTTGGGACAAGCCCTGGCTGCTGTACATTGCGGCCCTGTTCCACGACATTGCCAAGGGCCGGGGGGGCGACCATTCCGAGCTGGGCAGCGTGGAGGTGCGGCGTTTTTGCAAGCAGCACGCCATTGCGGCCGACGACGCCAAGCTGATTGAGTTTGTGGTGCACGAACACCTGACCATGAGTCGCATTGCCCAAAAGTCGGACCTGAGCGACCCCACCGTGATCGCCGATTTTGCCAAGCGCGTCGGCACCGAGCGCCAGCTCACGGCGCTGTACCTGTTGACGGTGGCCGACATCCGCGGCACATCACCCAAGGTGTGGAACGCCTGGAAAGGCAAGCTGCTGGAAGACCTGTACCGCCTCACCACCCGGGCATTGGGCGGCAGAGCACCCGACCCCGATGCCGAAGTCGAGCAGCGCAAGCGCGAAGCGCTGATCATGATTGCCTTGCACGCCATGCCGTTTGAAGCCCACAAGCCGCTGTGGGACACGCTGGACGTGAGCTACTTCATGCGCCACGACGCCGCCGACATTGCCTGGCACACCAAACAGCTGTCCCGCCACGTTGCCACCACCCAGCCGATCGTGCGTGCACGCCGATCGCCAGTTGGCGAAGGCTTGCAAGTATTGGTGTACACCCAGGACCAGCCGGATCTGTTTGCCCGGATTTGCGGCTATTTCGACCAGGGTGGCTTCAGCATTTTGGATGCACGGGTCCACACCAGCCGAAAAGGGTATGCCCTGGACACCTTTCAGGTGGTCACATCCACGGATATCGACGACCACTACCGCGAGACCACCAGCCTGCTGGAAAACGGACTCAGCCAGGCGATTGCCAAAGCCGGGCCACTGCCTGCGCCCAGCCGTGGCCGGGTTTCGCGCCGGGTTAAGAGTTTCCCGATTGCACCGCGCGTCACCTTGCGCCCGGACGAGAAAGCCCAGCTGTGGTTGCTCAATATTTCGGCCAGCGACCGCATTGGCTTGCTGTATTCGGTGGCCCGGGTGCTGGCCCACCACGGCATTGCCGTGCAACTGGCAAAAGTTGCCACGCTGGGTGAGCGGGTGGAAGACACCTTCCTCATCCACGGGCCACAGTTGCAACACAACCGGGCGCAAATTGAGATCGAGACGGAGCTGCTGGATGCCCTGAGCTCCTAAGCATTTCACGGGCATTTTGATGTCCAATCTAATAGATAAGGGCGCAAAACGCCATCATAAATATAGCGAATAGCGTAAACCCGTGCGTAATCCTACGCACGAAGCAGACGCAAAGACACGGATGGAACAACACCCATTCAGGCAGAAACTACCTTCATTACTGCAAACAATGAAGGCCAACCATGCCAGCGCTCACATCGACTTCCGCACCGCCAACAGACGCCGCGCAACGCGTCTGGATCCTGCGTATTACGGCGCTGCTAGCCACAACAGCCCTATTGGCGCTTTCTGCCCCGCTCATTTGGGCGGCGGTGTCTTCTGGCCTTGGCTTGTTGGCGCTAGGGGCAATGGCGATCATAGGAACTGTTCTTTTTCACGGCATTCCATTGGCCATGCAAAGGTTGGAAAACCGCATTCTTCACCTGCGTAAGTCAGAGGCTCGGACCAACCCGATTGAGCAACTTCAAAACGACTGCTTGCGCCGTGAGGAAAGGCTGAAGTCCTTTCGCCAAGCACTGGTAACTATCGGCGGTCAAATCCAATCCATGAAGCAGATGGTCGCCGAGCGAAGCCACATAGATCCTGGCCATGTGCTTGATCGCCAGCAACAGGCGCTACAACGCATGACGCACTTCTACGACTGCAATCTCGATCGACTCGATCAAGCCCACGCCGCCTTGGAAGAGTTCCGTCACCAAGTCAAACAAAAGATGTTCGAGTGGGAATTTGCCAAGGCAGGGCAACGTGTGATGGCTGCCTTGAATCCCAATGAGCTACAGGACCTAATGCAGGACTTGCTCACTGACGAGGCATTGCGCTCGGTGCAAAGCAGGTTCAACACCGTATTTGCAGAACTCGACGTTGAAATGCGCTCCATGGATTCACCTGCACAACGCTTTATGCAACACAAGGAGTTGGAGCAACTCGACGCACTTACCTTGCCTACCGTTACACAGAAAAGGAGATTTTTATGAAATTTTGGACCGGATTACGCTGGATCTCATTCGCTGTTTTCGTGGCCATTGTTCTCGCGAGCTGGATAGGCGCAGATCGCTCCAGCAGCACAGAGCCCACTCGGGCAGCACCTGAAATTATTCGCTAACCAACCCAAGGAGTTATTCCAATGAAAACAACAAAAATTTCTGTCATTGCTGGCCTCGCCATTGGCGTACTGACTAGCGGCGCCACCATGACGGTGCACGCACAGGAGGCAAAGGAAGAATGCAGCTTACGCATTGCAACAGGTCCGGCCAGCGGGGTTTACACCCAGCTCGCCAGAGACATTCAGAAGGTGTGCGGTAAGGCGGCGTCAGTGTGCCAGGTACCCAGCACAGGGGGGCTACAAAACCTGATGCTGCTGTCGGCCAGTGAGGCTGACATTGGGTTTGTTCAGGTGGACGTGTTGCAGCAAATGGCCAAGGAGGGTGATCAAAACATCCAGGAGCTCCAGGCAGTCATGCCAATGCATGCAAACCTGCTGCACGTCATTACTAAGACCGACGGCTCCGTGGTCGGGGCCAATAAGTGGAATCCAATGTCGGGTGAGCAACTGGTGTACCGAAAATTTTCCGATCTAAAAGGGGCTAAAGTCGCCACCGTTGGCTCGGCCCAGGCGCTGGGCCAGGCGCTGGAGAGACAGCTTGGGTATGGCATGGGCTTTGTTCTGGCAAATACCGATGACGAGGCCATAAAGATGCTGCAATCAAACCAGGTGCAAGCCGTTTTTACGACGGGCGGCTGGCCCTACCCCTCCGTTAGCCGCCACGCAAGCACCAGTGGCTTGATGCTTGCCGAGTACGATCTATCACCCCAGACACCGCTGACCACTACCAAGCGCAATTACACCAACCTTGGAGCCTACAACTACCGCTTTCTGTCAGCGCCGAATTTACTGGTCACCCGACCATTCAAACCCACGGGCGAAAAAGGCAAACAAGTTGCAGCATTGCAAAACTGCATTGCAAGCCACATGGATGAGTTGCAAGAGGGCCAATACCATGCGGCGTGGAAGGAAGTGCGCAATGTTGGTGATACCCTTGGCATTACCCGGTATGGTAAATCCGACGTGACCAAGGCCACAGTCAGAACAGCGACACGCTAAGGCGTACTCACAACAAACGGATAGGACTCCACAGTTGCCCACACTGTCACCAACCAAACCATCCTCGCAAATGCGCCGCCGGTTGGCGTGGGCTTCGGTGACAGTTGGCGCTGTCCTGTTCGTAGGTGTATGCGGTGAGTGGGCGGCCCGCAGGGAGCTTACTGCACAGGAAGATGCAAACCACCGGACGCTTGAAGTGCAATCTTTGAGCTTGCGCGGTGCAGTAGCACGGTACAAACACATTCCCTTCACCACCGCACAGCAAACCAGTGTTCAGACCTTACTGGCCACACCGGCTGACAGCAAGGTGACACAGAGAGTGAACCACTATCTGGAAGAGGTCAACCGCCGTGTTGGCTCGGATGCGCTGTACCTTATGGACGCAAAGGGCGTAACACTGGCAGCCAGTAATTGGAACGAGCACTTAACTTTTGTGGGTGACAACTATTCATTTCGCCCGTACTTCAGAGATGCAATGCAAGGGCGCAGCGGATTTTTCTATGCAATAGGGACCTCGACAAAGATTCCCGGACTATTCATCGCCACACCGGTGCGCCATGAGGACCGCATTATTGGCGTGGTCGCCATCAAATTGAGCTTGCGCGACATAGCGCAAGCGTGGAGCAATGTAGGTGCACCGGTTTATATGTCGGACGCGCGCGGAATTATTTTTTTGAGCACCGTGTCATCCTGGATTTACACCAGCACCCGGGCTCTCAGTCAGACGGATTTGGACGTAATCGCCTCTCAGCAGCAGTATGGCCTGCAATCCAATTACCCACCAGTGCCGTGGACCGCCCGGTACACGGACGGAGACCCCAGCTATCAATTGGTTGCAGCCATTGACGGCGCTTCAAAAAAGTTCCTGGCCCGCGAGGAAACCCTGCCAGAGTTTGGCTGGACCCTGGTGGTGCTGTCTGACTGGCTCCCCATCAACAAAGCTCGGTATACGGCAATAGCACTGGCCACGCTTCTCACAGGTGTGCTGCTGCTGGGCAGTCTCTATTGGCGCCAACGTGAACGACGTTTTACGGAGCAACGCAATTTGCGCCGCGAGCTTGAGGTCCGGGTGCGCGATCGAACACGGGAACTAGGGGAGGCCAGTGCTTTTCGCAAAGCCATGGAAGATTCCTTGTTGATTGGCATGCGCGCCCGAGACTTGGAGGGGCACATTATTTACGTGAATCCAGCCTTGTGCGAGATGACGGGTTACCGCAATGATGAATTGATGGGGCGCCTTCCGCCCTACCCCTATTGGCACCCTGACGACATGGAGCAGCATTGGCGAGATAACGAGGCAGCCATGAGCGGCCAGGCCGCACTGACCGGGTTTGAATCGCGCATACGTCACCGCGATGGTCATGATGTCTACACCATGATCTACACGGCCCCCCTGATTAACGGATCTGGAGAGCACAGTGGTTGGATGAGCTCAGTGGTGGACATTAGCGAACAAAAAAACCACGATGCACGCCAGCGCCAACACGACGAGCAGTTGCAGCATGCCCAGCGCTTGGCTAGTTTGGGCGAGATGGCATCCACCGTAGCGCATGAGCTCAATCAACCGCTCATGGCCTTGAGCAACTTTGCCAGTGCAGCGAAAGCATTTGCCGAGCAGGGAAAGCAGGCCATGTTGATGAATAGTCTGGATGAAATCGTAGCGCAGGCGCAACGGGCCGCCGAGACCGTTCGACGAATAAGGGGTTTTGTGCGCCAGCGTACCCAAGGGCTCGAGGCGAACTCAGTTGCAAACATGATTGCCAACGCCAAGGCTCTTTTAAAGCCGGAAATACGCCAGCGTCAGGCCAGAATTGTCAGCCATTGTCCCAAGTCGATCCCAGCAGTAGTGGTGGACCGAGTGTTGCTGGAACAGGTGTTGATCAATCTGATGCTCAATAGCCTGCAAGCCATGCAAAACACACCCGCTGGTGAGCGTGAAATCAATATAGTCGCTGAACATGTGAATGACGAGGTGATCATTCAAATCGCAGACAATGGCAGCGGCATCACGCCTGACATTTTTGATCAAATTTTCACTCCATTTTTCACCACAAAACCCGATGGACTGGGGTTGGGTTTAAACATTTGCCACACGATTGTGGAAAGCCATGGGGGAACGCTTGAGTTTAAAAACAGAAGCGGCAACGGTGCACTATTCACCTTGAAACTGAAATGCATGGCATGAATACCAAAAATCTAATTCTCTATGTAGTGGATGACGACGAAGGCGTTCGCAAATCCTTAACTTACTTGCTGGCCTCACGCGGCTACCAAGTGCAGTTGTTTGATTCGGGTGAATCCTTCCTCGCCAAGGCTGACATCATGCGGGGTGGTTGTGTCATTCTCGACCTGCGCATGGACGGCATCAGCGGCTTGCAGGTGTTTGAAGCGATTCGGCAGCGCGCAAGCCCTTTGGTCGTGCTTTTTTTGTCCGGACACGGAGATATATCGATCGCGGTTGAAGCCACCAAAAATGGCGCCTTCGGATGGTTGGAGAAACCATGTGACGAAACTCGGTTGCTGAACACTGTGGCACAAGCACTGGAGCAAGCGCAAACAGTAGCGGCCAAGATACCAATGCAACGTGAAGCCCACAACCGTTGGTGCAATTTGACACCACGGGAACAGCAGGTAGCGCACCTGCTACGCAATGGAAAGTCGAACAAAGAGATAGCGAGGGATATTCACTGTGAAGTGCGCACTGTGGAGACGCACCGCGCAAAGGTGTACGCCAAGCTGGATCAATCCACACCCATAGAACTGGACCGCTACCTGCGTGAAAACAAGCTTTAGTGTTGCAATGGGCAACCCGAGGAACGACTAACCGTCCTACGATGCTGACTGGTGTAAAATGCTCCCCGTGCCTTCAAGGCAGTTGAAACCCCGCTACATTTTTTTACTAGTGGGGTTTTTCTTTTCTGACAAGGGATATTTCGCTGTATGAAAGACCACTACGCAGCCCTTGACCTAAGCAGTGCGGCAACGCTTGCGGACATCAAAAAAGCGTTTCGCCAAAAAGCGTCCCTACACCACCCGGACCGCAATTCGGATGCGCAAGCGCCAGAGCGATTCAGAGCGGTACAAGAGGCTTATGACGTGCTGTCCGATCCGGACAAGCGCCAAGCCTATGACGATAACCGCCG
>CAJASG010000188.1 GCA_903944555.1 uncultured beta proteobacterium | reverse complement strand
TGCGAGCCGGCAACTTCCTGTGTTTCGAGAGACACCTCCTTGAAGTAACCAAGACGATCCACCCGATTTCGCGACTGGCGGATTTTTTCTCCGTCGTACCAAGCGGCCTCAAGTTGACGGAACTCTCGACGAATTACCTCATCGCGGGTACGGTCATTACCGCCGACATTGATTTTGCGCACATACGCACGGCGCGAGGGGTCGGCCTGCAAAGTAATTTCCACGCGGTTGGTGGTGCGATCGATCTCGGGAATCGCCTCGGCCCTTGCAAACGCGAAACCGAAGTTGCCGAAATAGTCCGTAAACGCCTTGGTTGTTTGAGCAACCTGATCGGCGTTATATGCCTCGCCTGCCTGGATAGCGATGAGAGCTCGGAACTCCTCCTCCTTACCCAAAAAATTTCCAGCGAGTTTGATTTTCGATACCACAAACCGTTCACCCTCGGTGACATTGATCGTGATACCGATGTCCTGCTTATTCGGTGAAATGGCGACCTGGGTGGATTCCACCTTGAACTCAAGATAACCACGGGTCAAATAGTAAGACCGCAGAGACTCAATATCCGCGTTCAGTTTGGTTCGCGAATACTGATTGGATTTGGTGTACCAACTCAACCAACCGCCCGTATCCTGATCGAACAAACCCTTCAAGGTAGATTCACTGAATGCCTTATTCCCAACAATCCTGATGTCGCCGATCTTGGCCGTATCACCTTCGACAACCGAAAAGCTCAAATTAACCCGATTGCGTTCAATCGGGGTGACAGTTGTTACCACCTCAGCGGCATACATGCTGCGATTGATGTACTGGCGCTTCAACTCCTGCTCGGCACGGTCGACCAGCGCTTTGTCAAACGGACGACCGTCGGTCAAGCCGATATCCCGCAACGCTTTTTTCAAGACGTCTTTGTCAAATTCTTTGGCTCCAGAGAAGTCAACATCGGCAATGGTGGGGCGTTCTTCAACAATAACGACCAAAACGCCAGAATTGACTTCGATGCGCACGTCCTTGAACAAACCCAAGCTGAAAAGAGCCTTGATAGATGCAGCAGCTTTTTCATCACTGTAAGAATCACCAACTTTGACAGGTATGGACGCAAAAATAGTACCGGCCTCAACCCGCTGCAAACCTTCGACGCGAATATCCAACACAGGAAAAGGCTCAAGAGCCCACGCCACATGGGTGGTCATCGACACCACAGCTGCACAGACAACGCTGCGCATAATAGAACGATTAAAGTGCATTTTTACCAATTTAAGTACTCCGGAACATCCAGCATGGCTGCGGACAATCAACCCAACAAACGCGTGACATCATTAAAGAGTGCAACGGACATCATCAGCAGCAGAACCACAAGCCCAACTTTTTGAAACCGATCCATCCACGATTCCGACACAGGCTTCCCGGTCAGTGACTCCCAAAGATAATACATCAGGTGTCCACCGTCCAAAACCGGGAACGGCAACAAATTGAGTACACCCAAACTAATGCTGATCAGGGCTAGAAAAACAAGAAACTGGGTCAAACCCATCGACGCTGATTTTCCAGCATAGTCTGCAATGGTGAGTGGTCCGCTCAGATTTTTTAAGGAGGCATCGCCCACCAGAATCTGCCCCATCATCCGCAAGGACAAAGCGGACACTTCCCAAGTGCGATTCAGTGCACGTTCAAAACCACTCAGCAAACCGTAACGAACGGTCACAAGCGCCGGCGCCGTGCCAATGAAGGCACCAATCCGCCCGATGGCGGCATCACCGACTCTCTCAACCTTGGGCGACACGGCAATCGAAAGGATCTGTCCGGCGCGGTTTACAAGCCATGTTTGTGGGTGAGCGATCCCGCTCTGACCAGAGGTTTGAATGAGTTCGCGCAACTGTCCGGCGTCAACCACCGGTGTTTGGTCCACTTGCAAGACATCGTCGCCGGATCGCAAGCCCGCCTGGCTGGCTGCACCGCCATCGACCAGTTCGCCGAGCCTGGCTTTGGAAAAAGGCCCAAGGATCCCAATGCTACGAAACATGGTTGCGTCGGCGATGCGCGCATCGATGGCACCGAGCTCCAACACAACCAACTTGGGAATTCCGGCTGATGTTCCCGCACCTGGTAGAGAAAACTCCACTTGAATATTCCGATGCGCCAAGGCTGCGCGCGTGAGCCACCACCGGAAATCTTCGAAAGAGGCCACCTCTTCCAATGCTTCATTTTCGAATCCAACCCGGCGAATAATTTCTCCACCCTTCCAACCCGCCCGTGTCGCGACTGACTCAGCAATGGGTTTGGACAGAACAGGTTGAGCCTGCTCGAACCCTATCCAATTCACCGATGAATACAAGAGTAAGGCAAACAACAGGTTCGCGGTGGGGCCCGCCGCAACAATCAGGGCACGTGTTCGCAGTGACTGCACATTGAAGGCTCTGGAGCGCTCCTCGGGAGACACGACGCCCTCGCGTTCGTCGAGCATCCTCACATACCCACCCAGCGGCAACACACCCACAATGAACTCGGCTCCCGATTTCGTGGACGTCCACCCAAACAATCGTGGACCAAACCCGATCGAAAACCGAAGCACCTTTACATTGCACGCAACTGCAACCCAGTAATGCCCTAGCTCATGTACAGCGACCAACAGTCCTATCGCAAATACGAATGAAACAGCCGTCTGCATTGAAAGTATCAACCGTGACTAGACAAGAAAACGATGCACTGCATCGGCTGCAGCGCGCCTGGACTGCTGGTCCAAAGCCAACAGATCTTCCAGAGACTGTGGGGCTTGGGGCGCAATTGCGCTCAACGTTTCTGTGTTGACGTGTTGAATCTGGTCGAATCGAATCCGTCGCTCCAAAAAGGCAGCCACCGCGATCTCGTTCGCTGCGTTTAGCACCGCCGTGGTGCCAGGCGCAGCGTTCAGCACCGACCAGGCCAGTTTTAACCCTGGGAATCGCAACGGGTGATCACCGCTGTCTACCGCTTCAAAGGTGAGTTCGGACATGCTGGAAAAATCCAGCGCAGAGGCTCCCGATTTCACCCGGTGCGGCCAAGAAAGCCCGTAGGCAATAGGGCCTCGCATGTCCGGGGTACCCAACTGCGCAACCACCGAGTTATCCACATACTGAACCATGGAATGAATAACGCTTTGGGGGTGTATCACCACTTCAATTTTTTCTGGCGCCATCCCAAAAAGAAACTTGGCTTCAATCACCTCAAGCGCCTTATTCATCATGGTCGCAGAGTCCACCGAGATTTTCCGGCCCATCACCCAATTGGGATGTGCACATGCTTGCTCGGGAGTTACATCTCTCAGTGATTTGGGATCGCGGGTTCGAAATGGCCCACCAGAAGCGGTGAGAATAATTTTGTCTACACGGGCCACCCAATCACCCTGATTTTCCGGCAAGGACTGAAAAATTGCGGAATGCTCACTGTCAATAGGCAACAGGGTCGCACCGCCAGCCTTCACCGTGTCGAGAAACAGCTGTCCACCGACCACCAAGGCTTCCTTATTCGCCAGCAAAAGTCGTTTACCTGTCTTTGCGGCCGCAAGGCAAGGCGCCAAGCCAGCCGCGCCCACGATGGCGGCCATTACAGTATCAGCCAATTCGTGGCTGGCCACCATTTCAATAGCGCCTGTACCCCACAGTACTTTGGTAGGCAAACCCAAGGTTTTGCACGCAGCTTCCAATTGCAATCCATGGGATTGACTGGCCATCACTGCAAATACGGGTTTGAACTTAGCACATTGCGCCTTCATCGCATCCACACTGGTAGATGCAGTCAAGGCAAAAACAGCGAAACGATCTGGATGCCGTTCAATGACATCCAGCGTGCTAACACCAATAGATCCCGTAGAACCCAAAACCACGATGCGGCGTTTTTCAAAACTCATAGCGTACTCAACATCATCGCCAAGGGCAAGATCGGCAACAAGGCGTCAACTCGGTCCAATACGCCACCATGGCCGGGCAGCAGTCCACTGCTGTCCTTTACGCTAGCACTGCGCTTGAACAATGACTCGACCAAATCTCCAACCACACTCATGGTCGCCAGAAACAAAACGGCAAGCACCATGAATGCGGAACCCATTGCACCCAGTCGGCTGTAAAGACTTGACTGATCGGAAATGGCCGCACCATCAAGGCTACGCCAGACAAAGGCGCACAGCACCACTCCGACCATTCCGCCGCACACACCTTCCCATGTTTTCCCCGGACTGATGGATGGAGCCAATTTGCGGTGAAAAAATCGCCCGCCCAATGACCGGCCCGCGAAGTAGGCAAATATATCGGCGACCCACACCAAAACCAAAATAGAGAAAAGGAAATTGATCCCCATCATCCTCGCCTTCGTAACCGCAAGCCAAGCCACCCACAAAGCCAGTATTCCGCCCACCATGCGGAATGCTTTGGGAACCTTGACCCAAGCATTAACACCGACATATAACAGCCAAGCACCCAGCACGACCCAAGCGCTCCCGCTCAAAGTCCAGAGCAGATGCAATGGATGGCCCAACAAACCAACATACCAGGACACCGCACAAAAGCCAGCGCACAAGCCACCCGCAGCCAGAGCAACCGTTGGGCCACATTGATTGAGTCGAGCCCACTCCCAAGCACCGGCAGAGACCAACACCAATGCAACAACACCAAAGGCCTCAGGGGCAGGATAGAAAATGGAGGGAAGCAAAATGGCCAGCATCAAGAGTGCTGTAATGATTCTCTGCTTCAACATTGGAAATCCTTGGTTAGTCCGTGGTACCGGCGACAACTTGACTGGAGGTCTTTCCAAATCGACGTTCACGCGAAGCATAGTCCAGCAACGCGGCATCCAGTGCCGCTTCGTCAAAGTCCGGCCACAATAAATCACTGAAATACAGCTCGGAGTAAGCGGCTTGCCACATCACAAAATTACTGAGCCTTTTCTCCCCACCCGTTCGGATGACCAGGTCGGGGTCAGTGCAATGGGCCAAAGACAAAGCACCCGACAAACTTTCTTCCGTGATCGGTGTGCCAGCGGCAGCCAACCGTGTGGCAGCAGTTGCAATATCCCAGCGCCCACCGAAATTGAAACACACATTCAAGATGAGGACGGAGTTCGCCGCTGTAACTGTTT
>CAJASG010000187.1 GCA_903944555.1 uncultured beta proteobacterium | reverse complement strand
CAGCGGGACGTGCTGATGAGCCTGGCGTGGCTGATCAATCTGCTTGTCGCGGAGATGGCCATCCAAAAGTGGGTGCCGCGTAATTTGAATTTATCAAGAGGAACCGTATGAAAAATATTCTCATCGTTGCGGTAGCAGCCAGCATGCTGGGTGCGTGCGGATTCATGACACCCGCCAAACAATATGCAGGGGATGTGCAGAGTGTTGCTGGCATTGCAGTCATCAAGGGGGTTGTCGGAAAACCATTTTCCGATGACTTCCATGCAACCATTCGGGGCTACACAAAACTGGAATCTTCAGGCTCGGGCTCAGGTGAACAGAAGCAGTTCGGCATCCCTGGTTTTACCGATTACCCGAGCGAAATTCAGGTACTGGCCGGAGAGTACAAGGTCCAAGTCTATTGCTTTAGCGGCTTTACCAGCTACCGACCAACCACGACCCTGCCGATGCAAGCGGGGAAAACCTACCTGTTGAAGTGCGAAGTTCGCGACGGGCAAGCCTTGGTCGTCGTCCACGCGAGCGATACCCAATAGGCCAAGGCGGCCTTATCGCTCAATCACCCATTTCTTTCCATTTTCACCGTCATCCATCATGCAATTTATCCATCGTTTTGGGGCTCTTATGGCCCTCGCCTTCCGGTTGTCCTTAGTGGTATCCGTGACTGGCCTCGCAGCCTGTTCGACCATGCAAGCAACCGACACCGGTTTTTTGAAAAACCGCAGTGAAATGACGACTTCAAAAGATGGCAGCACAGCCTACTATCGTTCACCAACTCCTGTAGACCCGCATCAGGTGCGCTCGATTTCTGTTGAGTGGGCCATGCCAGCCGATGCGACGGTCCCTGAGGCTGAAAGAACGCGACTGATTTCCGCTTTCGAAGCTGCCATTTTCAGGGAGGCCACCGCACTGCCAAAAAGTATCGGCGGGCACCCGGTGGTGATCCGCGCCGTGATCACACGCGTCGAATCTGTTTCACCCGCCCTCAACGTCTTGACATCCGTGTTTTTGACAGTGCCGCTTGATCGCGGCGGTGCTGCAGTAGAAATTCAAGTGCTGGATGCAGAGACGCTCCAACCACTGGCAAGCATGGCGCATGCCTACTTCGCCCCAATCTCTGAATTCAAAGCCAGGTTCTCGGCGTTGGCACCGGCTGAATTGGCATTGAATGCAGCGGCCTCCGAATTGGCGAAACTGCTGCGTGAAAAAAGTTAGGCTTTTTATCGCGGCTTTTCTCATTTTTCGCGGCGAAGTGAAAGCGCGTGTTTTTCACAAATGCCGCCCAATTGGGGCGGTCCTTGGATTCAGACGTACTATCCTTCAGAAAATAGCCCAATGCAATCACTGCCCTATCAGTCACAGGTCCCGCTCAACAGCGCCATAAGCACGTATATCCCAGCCGCTTACTTCTATGACGCCACGTCCATATCAGTTGACGATTCTGGAGCGTCTGCGTTGGACTTTTTTCTCAAAGCCTTGCGAGAAACCCCAACATGGGTAGACCTGTTGATGTCCGCTCGAAATCAAGTTGTGTCGTTGCTTGGACTCAAAAATTTGGGCAAACTTTCACGATTGGACCCTGACAAGCCAGCGTCAGCTTACGTGGCCGGTGAGCGCGTCGGAATATTTACCGTCATCATGAACAGCGATGGCGAAGTGCTGCTTGGTGACAAGGATAGGCACCTAGATGTAACCTTGTCGGTTCACAAATCTTGTGATGTGGGTTGTGCACAAGCCACCATCACCGTGACGACTGTGGTTCACGTTCACAACTGGTTCGGCCGCCTTTACATGCTTCCTGTGACGCCTATGCACCGCGTAATTGGGCCAGCCGTACTCAGAGCAATTGGCAAGCCCGGCAGTGGGATACCAAAAAAACAAGGCGCTGCCTAAGCTTAGGTGGGCCTGGCGTGTAGGTGCCAGTCTCAATGCAGTCGGTTTTTGCCAATCGTTGATTGGCCAGCGTATTCATTGGAAAAACCCTGACCAGTCTCAAATTAGCACAACTGCTCAAATTAGCGCTGCCGACAATAACCGTGAATGTTTTTCAGTCACAGGCGGTGACTTGGGTGGAACAAATTTCCAGAAGGCATCCGCGCAGCCAGCGGTGGGCCATATCTGCATCCATGCGTGGATGCCACATCATGGAAACGATGAGCTCTGGCGGCTGGACCGGAAGGGTGAAACTAAACATTTCGCTGCGCAAGTTGCCAGTATGTCTCTCCGGGACAGTCGCAATCAAGTCGGTAGCGCGAGCAAAGGCCAGGGCGCCTGAAAATCCCCCTACAAAGGTGACAATTTCACGCTCCAGCCCAAGTGGCTTCAACGCTTCATCCAAGGGGCCTCTATCGAGACTGCGGCGCGATACCAGCACATGCTGGCCGGACGCGTAGCGGGCGGCTGTGATCTCACCCCGGCTCAGTGCATGCTCCTTTCGCACCACGCCCACGAAGCGGTCCCTGAACAACACCCGGGCCCGAACCTCGGGACCCGTCTGTTCACCGACTACGCCTGTTTCCAAATCAACGATGCCGTCCCGCAGTGGACCGCTGTCTTTGTCGAGCTTCTGCACGAAACGTAGCCTGACCTGGGGCGCTTCCTCTCTCACCCGCGCAATAAAGGCTGGTCCGAAATTTTCAGTGAATCCATCGCTGACCCGAAGCGTGAACGTCCGTGAAAGTTGCCTCAGGTCGAGCTTCTCCGCGGGCCGCAAGACAGCTTGTGCATCCTGTACGAGCTGACCCACTTGCTCACGGAGTTTGAGTGCGCGAGGCGTGGGAACAAGTCCACGCCCAGCTCGGACCAGGAGTGGGTCGCCAGTGGTGTCACGCAGGCGGGCAAGGGACCCGCTCATCGCCGAAGGACTCAGATGCAAGCGTTCGGCGGCGCGCGCCACGTTTCCCTCGGCCAGCAATACATCCAGGGTAAGGAGTAAGTTCAAATCAGGTTTTGACATGGTAGAACGATAGCAACATCTTTCTCTCATGTCGCAGCGTCGGCTGCACATACATAGTGCAGGCAAAGCGCATTGCACATTGCGCCTTCGCATTTCGATAGCCAGATAGAAGGTCAGCAGGCTTTATCCTGATGTCACTGCCTCACTCTTTGACAAGCTCCTCCGGGCTCGCGGAATCGCCGTGATGCGCTGCACAGATGTCATGCAGGCAGCCCCGAATCCAACGATGGGCAGCGTCACCATCCATACGTGGGTGCCAGAGCATGGAAATAGTGATCTCCTTCGCCGTCACCGGCAGCGGGAAGCTGAACATACCAGCCCGCAAATTCCGGGTGTGTCGTCCCGGAACACTGGCGATCATGTCGGATGCCCTAGCCAAGCTGAGCGCGGTCGAAAAGCCAGCGACCACCGTGACGATCTTTCTCGTCAACCCCAATTCGCTCAGGGCTTCATCGATGGGGCCTTTGTCCAGCCCCAGTCGCGAGACCGAAATGTGCTGACCATCTGCATAGCGTGTGGGCGTTATGGCTCCTTGACTGAGTGGGTGCCCGGCTCGAACGACACCGATACTGCGGTCTCTGAACAAGGCCTGCACACGCAACTCAGGCGCGGTGGTCTTTTCAACAATCCCGGTTTCCAGATCGACGAGTCCTTCGCGCAGTGGTGCGCTGTCCTTGTTCGGCTTTTGCACGAAAAACAGCCGCACGCCGGGCGCCTTCTCGGCCACGCGCGCGATCAATTCTGGTCCAAAATTCTCCACAAACCCTTCGCTGGACCGCAGCGTAAACGTTCGGACCAAGTCTTTGAAGTTGAGCTGCTCCTCAGGACGCAAAACCTCGGTTGCTTCCTGCACGATACGTCCAACCTGGTCACGTAGTTTGAGGGCTCGGGGCGTCGGAACGAGCCCGCGTCCAGCACGCACCAATAACGGGTCACCCGTTGCATCACGCAATCGCGTCAGCGCACGACTCATCGCCGAGGGACTCAAATGCAACCTATTGGCCGCGCGCGACACATTGCCTTCTGCCAGCAGCACATCGAGGGTAATGAGCAAATTCAGATCAGGTGTTGACATGTTTGCACCATAGCACTGTTGAACTGAAATGGCGTTCGGTGCAGTACCTAACTGCAAACAAAGCGTCTTCCGCCTTGCTAGGCAGACCCCTACGATCGTGACATACACATCTCAGGAGTCGAAACATGCAATTTACGCCGCAATCAATCACAGAAATAAGTATTCAAGCAGCCCGGGGCCGCCAAGAGCATACCCCGCCAGCCTTAACAGACTCAACTTCGCGAACTATGGAGCGAGAAGACTGGAACCAGCGCTACTCCGCAGAAGCGCTCATCTGGACTGCCAAGGCGAACCGGTTTCTGATGGAAGAGATTGCCAATCTCGCGCCTGGCAGTGCCCTGGATTTGGCCACAGGTGAAGGGCGCAACGCCGTGTGGCTGGCGGAGCAGGGCTGGATCGTTCGTGCCGTTGACTTTTCAGACGTCGCAATTGGGAAGGCGAGGAATTTGGCCCGAGTGCGCAACGTGCATGAGGCGATCGACTTCCGCGAAGCTGACCTGCGCAACTACGAATTGGAGTTCCAACGCTTTGATCTGGTCGCTTTAATCTATTTGCAAATTCCACAGGCTGAGCTATTCCCGATTCTGTTGCAGGCCGCGCGAGCTGTGGCGCCTGGTGGCACGTTCTTGTTGGTCGGTCACGATTCCGAGAACCTGTTGCACGGTTATGGCGGTCCGCAGCGGGCCGACATGCTGTACACGGCAGAACAGGTGGTCGCCGCTCTGGGAAATGAACTCGTTATTGAAAAGGCAGGTCGCGTCGAGCGGCCGGTAGAAACACCCGATGGCATTCGGGTCGCGTTGGATTGCTTGGTGCGCTGCAAGCGCCTGTGAGCCATGTCATCTGTTCACCGTTGCAAACGGTCACATACCCCCAAGGAGATAGATCATGAAAATTAATCGTAATAGCAGCGAAGGCGCTGTGTCCGACAGTGCACAGGCCATGCCTTCCTTTCGATGGGCCTTGATCAGCCTGTCCATGTCGATGTTGCTGTCATCGCTGGGCACCAGCATCGCCAATGTGGCCCTGCCGACCCTGGCCCAAGCGTTCAACGTTAGCTTTCAGGACGTCCAGTGGGTCGTCCTGGCCTATTTGCTAGCCATCACCACACTCATCGTCAGCGTCGGCAAATTAGGCGATACCTTCGGTCGCAGGCGTTTGCTGCTAATAGGCATCGCGCTGTTTACCGTTGCATCCATTCTGTGTGGCGTAGCCCCCTCGCTGGCCTGGCTGATTGCAGCACGTGCGCTGCAGGGACTGGGTGCGGCCGTCATGATGGCAATCACCATGGCGATGGTGGGCGAGGCCGTACCCAAGGACAAAACCGGCAGCGCGATGGGGCTGCTGGGGACCATGTCAGCCATTGGGACTGCCCTTGGGCCCACGCTGGGCGGATTGCTGATTGCAGCCCTCCATTGGCAAGCTATTTTTTTGGTCAACGTGCCGCTGGGTATTGGGACCTTTGCCCTCGCTTACCGCTATCTCCCGAATGACCGCCAGTCTGCCAAAGGTGATAGGCCCCGCTTCGACAGCTTGGGCACCCTTTTGCTCGCTCTGACACTTGCAGCGTATGCGCTTGCGATGACGCTGGGCCGAGGCCATCTGGGACAACTCAACATCGCGCTGCTGCTCGCCGCTGTTGTAGGCGGCGGACTGTTTCTCCTGGTAGAGGCAAGGGTTGCGTCCCCTTTAGTCCGTTTGTCTATGTTCCGCAGCCCGGTTTTGAGTGCAGGCTTTGTGATGAGCGCGCTGGTCACCACGGTGGTTATGGCCACGCTGGTGGTAGGCCCGTTTTACCTCTCCGGGGCGCTCGGGCTCGATGCGGCCCGTGTCGGACTGGTGATGTCCTCCGGCCCCATTGTTGCAGCCCTTACCGGCGCGCCGGCCGGACGCTTTGTGGATCAGTTTGGCGCCTACCGTATGGGAACCGTCGGTTTGCTGGCCATGGCACTGGGGGCCATTGTGCTGCCCCTGTTACCAATCAGCCTGGGAATCCTGGGCTATATCGTTCCCCTGTCTGTGATCACCGCCGGCTATGCGCTTTTTCAGGCGGCCAACAACACCGCTGTCATGAGCGATATTCGCGCCGATCAACGCGGCGTTATTTCTGGTCTGCTGAGCTTGTCGCGCAATCTGGGGCTCATCACTGGCGCCTCCGCCATGGGCGCGGTGTTTGCCTTGGGATCTGCTGTCAGTGACATCACAACCGCGCATCCGCAGGCTGTTGCCTCCGGGATGCGGTTGACATTCACCGTGGCCGCCGCCTTGATTTTTCTCGCCCTCGCTGTCTCGGTTGCAAGCCGTGCACTCACAGAATCCATCCAGCCCTCCAAAGTGACTTCATGAAAACTCATCATCCTTCCCCCCCCGATACTGATTCTTGCGGTACTGCCCGCGCCAGCACTTGTAACGAAGATTTGCAATCGGCCCACCGTCTTGCGCAAGAGAGTGCCCGCTTGACACGAATCCGCTACCGGGAAGGCGTCGAAAGTCTGCGGGGCGTTTTGGAGTCTGATCGAACAGCGCTGGCATCCACTGAACAAGTTGTGATCGCCAAACGGGATCTGGCCATAGCCACTGCACGTTGCTACGTCGCCATGGCGGGTGGTTTCGACGTCGCTGAGGTCGCCAAAAAATGATGGTGCCCGCGCTAACAGTCGTTCAAGGGCCTGGTGTCGGCAATATGGGCCTGCAAATGTCGGCTATCGTGTCTGCGTGTGTGAAGCTCAATGCGAAGCGCATCCGTATCACGTTCAGCGGCGCAGATGTGGCCGCCTTTCTCCGTATTGGCGCGGCCCAGCGGCCAGGCAATTGGATCAAGTTGTTTGTGCCAACTCCGGCAGGGGGCTGTGTAGGGCGCGCATACACACTGCGAACATTTGATCTCGATGAGGGAACTTTTGTTGTTGACTTTGTCATTCACAAGACAGGGGCGGTTTCGCTGTGGGCGCAAGCTGCAAAAGTTGGGGATGCGGTTACATTCGCAGGTCCGCGCGACGGCGGTTTCAACTTGCTTCCCGATGCGAAGCGGTTGCTTTTGATTGGTGACAGCACCGCCCTGTCTGCTATCCAGGCAATCCTGACCCATGTGCCTTCTGACCTGCCAGTTGAGGCACTGATTGTGGTGGAACACCCAGCTGAGCACGAAACACTGGTTGCAGCACCCCATGTCCGCGTGAATTGGATAAGTTCCGCGGAAGATGCCCCGAACGAATCGGGCGCATTGGAAATCGCATTCAACAACCTGCCTGCTTCCTTGGGCCATTGCCAAGTTTGGATGGCTGGCGAGTCGCGCACAGTGGTGGCGGCACGCAAACTGCTGAGCGAAAGATGGACGTTGGAAGAAGCCCGGATCCATTCCAAAATTTATTGGAAGCGCGGAACTTCCCATTTCCGAACCTAGATAGTTGCACCGGGAACACATTTCCTTCCCACGATACCCATAAGGACACCATGACAGACCTGACGAACTTTCCCATCACCCAAAGATGGCCTGCCACGCGGCCTGACGCGATCCAGCTCTACTCATTGCCCACACCCAATGGCGTCAAGGTGTCCATCATGCTAGAAGAAACCGGTCTGCCGTATGAGGCGCATCTGGTGGACTTTGCAAACGAGGACCAGTTCAGCGAGGAATTTCTGTCACTCAACCCGAACAACAAGATACCCGCCCTATTGGACCCAAGTGGTCCAGGAGACCGTCCACTTGCCTTGTTTGAATCGGGTGCCATTCTGTTCTATCTGGCGGCGAAGACCGGCCAGTTGCTACCGACCGATCCTGCCTTGCGCTACGAGACGATACAGTGGCTAATGTTTCAGATGGGAGGCATTGGCCCGATGTTTGGACAGCTCGGCTTCTTCCACAAGTTTGCGGGCAAGGACTATGAAGACAAACGGCCACGCGACCGCTATGTGGTGGAGTCAAAACGGTTGCTAGGCGTATTGAATGCGCGCCTGGCAACCCGCGACTGGATCATGGGCGATACGTACACCATCGCTGACATCGCCATCTTCCCCTGGGTGCGCAACCTGGTCGGTTCCTACAACGCGGGTGAATTGGTGGCCATTCATGATTTCCCCTTTGTGCTGCGCAGCTTGGACCACTTCGTTGCCAGACCGGCGGTCGCAAGAGGCCTGGACATTCCCATGCGCCGCTAACACATGGCAATGGATATGAGCTCAGAGCTGTATCCATTGCAGTGGCGACCACAGGCTTTGCATGAGGCGTCAAATGCATCAATGAAGTGCAGACAGAGCGCCTTCCGCAACAGCAGCCAGGGAAATACGATTCAGACATGCACATTGCTGCATTTCCCAAGCAATGCAATTCATTCGACCTCTGCGGGGTCTCAATCAAACTCAGGAGCCCAGCGTGCATCTCGATACATACAAGCCAACGCCCTCTGTTTCGTGGTCCATGGTCCGAGGCAAGGCACAATTTGTCTGTCCTGAAACAACGGGCTTACTGCGCGTCACGTCCGGAAGGGCCTGGTTCAGTTTGCGTCCTGCCACGGAGCTACCGCCACTGCGGTGGTGCCCGGAGATTGAACCGGGTGACATATTGATTGGTCCCGGTAAGGGCGTGGCGTTAGATGCCATGCAAAGAGTGCTCATCGAATTATGGCCAATTGGTACCGGCAAAAGTACCCATCTGATTTGGGAAGATACCAAAACGAGTCAGGAAAACGACCGTTGGCAAGATGCGGTGGTGCAGTCTGCGTCTGAGGTCGTTCGTGGTGCGAAGAAGTTGGCAGTCGCGCTACTCATTCAACGCATTCCCAATTAGCATTAATCGGAGACAAGCAATGAACTCATATGACTACCAACTCTTTGTTATCGGAGGCGGATCTGGTGGTGTGCGCGCTGCTCGTATCGCATCCAGTCTCGGCGCACGCACAGCCATCGCAGAGAGCCATCGGTATGGGGGAACCTGCGTCATTCGCGGTTGCGTGCCGAAGAAACTGCTGGTCTACGCGGCACACTTTGCAGAGGACTTTGCCGATGCAAACGGGTTTGGCTGGAGCGTTCCGCCTGTCGAGTTTTCCTGGCCCAAGTTGATTGCTGCCAAGGACGGGGAAATATCCCGTTTAAGTGGACTTTACGAGGATAACCTTGTCGGCTCTAACGTAAGCATTTTGCACGGAAGTGCCCGCTTGGTAGACCCGCACACAGTGGTTGTAGATGGCCAACGTATCACTGCAGAGCACATCCTGATCGCTACCGGTGGCACGCCATTCATGCCGACAATCCCAGGGATTGGGCACGCCATCACGTCCAACGAAATCTTTGATCTGCCCGAACTTCCGCGCCGCGTACTTGTCGTCGGCGGGGGCTACATCGCGGTGGAATTTGCAGGCATTCTCAATGGGATGGGCGCGAAAGTGACCCTGGGTTACCGGGGTGACCAGGTGCTGCGTGGCTTTGATGTTGACATTCGTGCGCACCTGCAAGCCGAGATGATCAAAAAGGGGATCTCGGTGTTGCTGCGCCAGAATGTGGCCAAAATTGAGAAGTTGCCCGACGGATCGCTGCGCGTTGACTTTGCCGACTCAGCAGCGCCTACCATCAAGGTGGATGCAGTCCTGTATGCCACGGGGCGATTGCCAAACACCCAAGGGCTAGGTCTGGAAGCGCTCGGGGTCGCTATGGATAGTTCTGGCGGCGTCAAGGTGGATGCCTTCGGAAAGACCAATATCGACAGTGTTCACGCTGTGGGCGATGTCACCAATCGCATCACATTGACCCCTGTGGCGATCCGTGAGGGCGCGGCTCTGGCACAGACGCTGTTTGGCCTTGCGCCAGTAACAGCAGACCTCACCACCGTGCCTTCTGCGGTGTTCAGTCAACCACCCGTGGGCACCGTGGGGCTGACTGAAGAAAGGGCACTTTCGCAATATGGTGAAATTGATGTCTACACCAGCAGATTCAAAAATATGCGCCACAGCTTGTCGGGGCGTGACGAACGCACCCTCATGAAGCTCATCGTGGACAGCGCGAGCCAGCGGGTGCTGGGTGCGCACATGGTGGGCACCGACGCGCCAGAGATCATCCAGGGTCTGGCTATCGCCATACGCATGGGTGCCACCAAAGCCGATTTCGACGCGACCGTGGCGCTGCATCCATCGGCGGCGGAAGAGTTTGTGACTATGCGCGACAAAGTCGTCAAACGACAGGGCGGATTGATTTGCACTTAACCTCAACAAGGTTCCAATTTCCCTTGCGCACGAGCATGCGAACGCTGGGGACCAAGGCTTTCGACCCGGGGCCCCAGTAACAATACACAGTCTGTTGCGTAATCCTCATCAGATCCGGGTTGCGAATTCCTCAAATTCCTTCACCGGGATCGGCTTGCTGAATAGGTATCCCTGATACATCTGGCATCCCTGCAATGCAAGGAAGTGCCATTGCGGCGCGGTTTCAACTCCCTCAGCAACCACGGCAAGTCCCAAACTTCCTGCCAAGGCAATGACCATCTTGGCGATTGCTGCATCGTTAGCATCCGTCAAGCTGCCTTTTACAAAAATTTGTCCAATGAAAGGCGTTTCAGCTATTCGCGTGGCGTGCATTTGACCTTGATGGGACATTGAGGGCACGCACTGGTCCAGTAGCTTCGTATCTGTAATCCTGCCTCGTGCCGCGTGAATCGATGTATGGCACGTTGTCCGCCTGGGCAAGGGTAGCCAGCGCTCCATGACGAAAATAACCTCTGTGTGCGTGCATGGACTGCCAACCGGGCCTCAAACGCCACAATCTGCGGCTGATCAATGCCGCGCCCATGCGATGTGCGTGCGATACAGGGTATTCGCCAATGCCCGCTTTAGGGTTGCCCAGTTTCATGTCTGTGTAGTCCACCCATTGGTTTGGTCGGACACAGCGGAGTTGGCAGGACTGCCCGAACACACTGGCTAACAGGTGAAGCGGAATCCCCCTGTGGGCGCTGACCGAATTGGCGCATGAAGTTGACTCACTTCGGTGTTGTCGAGCAAGACGGGGGGCCTTGGCAGTACCGACGCGTTAATCACAAAGCACGACCATCAATTTTCACCCGGGTGTTATTGACATGTTAATTTAACCCGGGTATTATTCGCATATCCATCCAATTCAAGACTGATTTCACTGTGACTGATACCGCTACTCCTTCCTACACCAGCTTCAACGGCCACAAGCGCATCGCCTCTGGCAGCTTGCCGGTCAACGCATTGGCGGTGAAACACACCCTGGCGACCGGCGTACCAAATCCACTGCTGACATTCTGCGACCAGACAGGCCAAGTTGTCGATATCGACATTCGAGGAAGCGATGCCGAGATGTTGGCACGTCTACCTCCAGATGGGTACCAGCTTCAGGGAACCGACTCGGCACTGATTGATTCCGCGGATCCTGGTGAGCCACGTGGTCGTGGCCGCCCAAAGCTTGGGGTTGTCGCGCGAGAAATCACGTTACTGCCGCGCCACTGGGATTGGTTGGCTGCACAGCGTGGCGGTGCATCGGTGACTTTGCGGAAACTGGTTGATGAGGCGCGTCGGGTAAGCGTGGATCGAGACCGGCAACGCCAGACGAACGAGCGTGCGTACCACTTCATGTCCACCATGGCGGGTGATATGGCTGGGTTTGAGGAGGCCTCGCGTGCACTGTTCGCAAACGACGCGGCAAAGTTCCACCAACAAACCGAAGCTTGGCCGACCGACGTTCGCGATTACCTCAGGTCCCTTGCTTGTCCGCTCCCGTTGGCAGAAGTGCCATCGCTTGCACCGTGACTCATTTAGAACAAAAAGGATTGATGATGACAAACAATAAGACATTGAAACGGCAGTATCTGGAGACGACAACCCGAGCCGGTGTCTATGCGATCCGTAATCAGATCACGGGTCGCGCGCTGGTTGCCGGAAGTACGAACGCACAGGGCACACTCAACCGACATCGTTTTGAATTGCAGCATGGACTGCACCGCAATGCGAGGCTTGCGCAGGACTGGGTCGAGCACGGTGAGACCAACTTTCTGTTCGACGTACTCGACATGGTCAAACCCAGCGAAGACGCAGCGTTCAATGCCACACAGGAATTGGAAATGCTAGTTGGCCTGTGGCGCCAGGAAATTCCTTGTCTCGGTGAACTTGGCTACGACGCGCCGAGGAGCAAACCTTGATGAAAAAGAATCTCGACTTCTGTTTGGCGCTACACCGTGCGCACGCCAGCCTGCAACGCAAACTTGACGACGAGCTGGGGCTCTACCATGGCATCAGTTTTAACGACTTTGCATTACTGAATTTACTCGCGCAAGCGGACGGTGGTCGGGTAAGCATTCCGGAACTTGTGCGGCCGACGGGGCAGCCCCAATCGGCAGTGCTGCGTCAGTTGATCTTGCTCGAGAAGATAGGCCTCGTGGTGCGCGAAGGTGCGAATGGAGATCGCCAGGCCGTGCTTCGCCCGGCCGGGCGTGCGCTGGTGAACACCGCGCGCGAGACCGCCGATAGCATTTGCACCGAAGCCGTCGCATTAATCGAGCCCGCTGTGGTTGCGACAGTTTCTGCAGCAATGGAAACGCTAGCAAGGACCCCACGCCATGCCTAAGATTAAAGCGAACGGAATTGAAATTGAATACGATTGTTTTGGCAATAGCGAGGCGGAAGCTGTTCTGCTGATTTCCGGT
>CAJASG010000186.1 GCA_903944555.1 uncultured beta proteobacterium | reverse complement strand
CGCGGTCAAGGCATTGCAACAGCGTTGGCAGGCAGAGGCACACACTGTGCCGATGGACCGCCGTCAGGAGCAAAAGCTGTGGGACGCGTTCAGAAAGCCTATCGACGAAGCGTTCAATCGCAAAACTGCTGAGCGCGAGAGCGCTGAAGTGTCCCTGGGTGCGCGTGACCGCTTGGTGTTGGATGCTGCAAAGGCACTGGAAGCCGCTAACGCTACCGGCGATGCACAGGCCATCCGTGCGGCAATGGCCGCGTTGGAAGCGGCCCTGCACGGGCAAGCGCAGGCGCAGGCCGATGTGGCCGCTGCGGGTGCCAAAGAGGTCGAAGCCAAGGCAGTCGTTCAAGACTCTAAATCCGGTGAGAGTTTGGAATCAAATGAGGCTGTAGACCACGTAGATACTGCGCAAGCAGCTACTGAAAGCATAGCAAGCGAAGCGCCAGAAGGTGCGGATGGAGTTGCTGACGCCGCTGCACAAGCTCCGGTTGTGCCCGCCAAGGCACCGCGCAAGCCGGTCATTGCCATGCGGGGTGACGACCGCCCTGGCATGAAGAAAGAAGTTCCCGTGGTTGCGGGCAAATGGGGTGACCGCAAAGACGCTGGACGGGGCGGGCGCGATGACAAGCCTGGCTTCAGCCCACGGGGTGGCGACCGTCCGCCGCGTGGTGATGATCGCTTTGGATCGGCCGACCGTGGGCGTTCCGCTCCATGGCAAGAGGCCCCCCGTTTGGGTGACACCGCATTTCGGGCACAGCGCGACGCGTTGGAGCATGCTCAGCACGCCTTGCGCACACTGGCGGCGCAAGCGCACGGCGAGGCGTTAACCCAGTTGCTGACAGCGTGGGAGAAGCGCGACGCGAACCTGGTCCCCACTGCTCAGGACCTTGGAGCTCGTGCCACTCCGGCAACACGCGCCGCTTGGGTTCAGGCCTTGGGCGGTGAGTCCAAGGTGCCAGTTAAGGCGGCCACTAAGCCGGTCGATCCCAAAACAGCCCTGCTGCGCCTGGAGATGGCTGCAGAAGTGCCCACACCGGCCGAGCATTTGTCTGCCCGTCGCGGACTGCAGTTGCAACTGCTCACGCGGCGCAACGATCCGGCCCCCGATCAAACCTGGGGCCAAGATGCTGCGGCCGTTTTTGCCGGCGCCTTCGATGCACAAGATGCACGGCGCGTACAAACCGTGTTAAAAGCGCTACTGAAGCGCTAATCTGACCTGCGGTGTGGGGATCGGGTGGCGTTTTTTTTGAACAAGGGATGCTCTGTGAACTCAGTTGACGACCTGCTGCGCCGCTTGGAGCAGCTCAACCAGATCGGAGTGGCCTTGTCCAAGGAGCGCGACATTACGCGCTTGCTGGAGACGATTTTGGTGGCCGCCAAAACCATTACCCATGCCGATGGCGGCACCCTGTACCGCATGACCGATAGCGGTCAAGCGCTTCGATTCGAGATATTGCGAACGGATTCGTTGGACATTGCAATGGGTGGGAGTTCTGGCAAGCCGATTGATTTCCCCAATTTGCCATTGCATGACGAACGCGGCCAGCCCAACAACCATCTAGTGGCGGCCTATGCGGCCATCCACAGCCAGACGGTCAACATTGCAGACGCCTACACAGAAGCGAATTTCGATTTTTCAGGCACCCGGCAATTTGATGAGCGCTCGGGATACCGCTCAAAATCTTTCCTCGCGGTTCCAATGAAAGACCATGAGGGCGATGTGATCGGGGTGCTGCAGTTGATCAATGCACTTGATCCCCAGACCGGTGAAGTGTTGTCTTTTTCTTCTGCCGATCAGAGTTTGGCGGAATCACTGGCATCCCAAGCCGCCATTGCCATCACCAACCGGAATTTGATGGCGCAGCTGGAGGGGTTGTTTGAGTCCTTCATCGGACTGATCAACTTGGCGATTGATGAAAAATCCCACTACACCGGCGGGCATTGCCAGCGGGTGCCTGCTCTGACCATGATGTTGGCCGAAGCGGTGAATGCCACAAAGCAGGGTCCGTTGGCATCGTTCTCGATGGATGATCGGGACCGCTACGAACTCAAAATTGCCGGGCTACTGCATGACTGTGGCAAGGTAACGACCCCGGTCCATGTGGTCGACAAGGCCAGCAAGCTGCAAACCCTGTTTGATCGCATTGAACTGATTGATACACGGTTTGAAGTGCTCAAACGTGATCAGGAAATTTCTGCCCTGCGCGCCCAATTGGCTATGCGCGATGTCAAGGACGCCGAGTCCGAATCCCATTTGTGGTCCGAGTGTCGCGCCAAAATCTCCGTTTTGGATGTGGATCGGGATTTTTTGCGTTCGACCAATCGGGGCGCTGAGTTCATGAAAGATGCCGATTTGCAGCGTGTGCGAGATATCGGTGTGGGATCGCTTTGGCGAAATGTACAGGGCGTGGAGAGTGAGTTTTTGTCCTCTGACGAAATCGAGAATCTGACCATTCGGGCGGGCACTTTGACCTCGTCCGAGCGTGACACGATCAATTACCACATTGTTGCAACCATCAAGATGTTGGAGCAATTGCCATGGCCCAAACATTTGAAAAATGTGCCGGAGTATGCGGGCGGTCACCATGAGCGCATGGATGGAAAAGGCTACCCCAAAGGCCTGACGCGTGAGCAGATGTCCGTGCAAGCCCGGGTGATGGGCATCGCGGATATTTTTGAGGCATTGACGGCCCGTGACCGCCCTTACAAGCAGGGCATGAAGTTGTCACAGGCCATGGGCATCATGCACAAGTTCCGCACAGGGGGGCATATTGACCCCGACCTGTTCGACATCTTTGTGGAGCAAGGGGTGTATCTGCGCTATGCCGAGCAGTACTTGGACCCCTGGCAGATCGACGAGGTTACGCCCCAGGCGTGGACGCAATAAGGTGGGCGGTTGAAGGTGAAATCCGTTCGACGCGCACCGTGCCGGCATGTTGCGATGTTGTGGGCACGTAAAGGCGCACAACTTCAGCCCGAGGGGGCAGGGCGCTCAGGTCCCAGTCGCTGAGCACCACACGCTCCCGACCCGCACCCATCGGGTGATTTCCGGGGCGGTGGGTGTGGCCATGAATCATGTGCTTGGCGTGCAACGTGTCCATGCAGGCAGTTGCCGCGGCAACGTCCACGTCAGCATAGACCGTGCCTTCTTGTTTTCGTGCTTCGCTCTGCAATCGCATTTGCTGGGCCAATTCAAGGCGCTTTGCCAAGGGTTGCCCTAAAAAATCCTGCTGCCATTGCGTGTCGCGGACCATGCTGCGAAATTGCATGTAATCGGTGTCATCCAAGCACAGCGCATCGCCGTGCGTTAACAGCCAACGCTGTCCTGATATTTCAAAAACGGTTGGATCTTCCAGCAGGGTGCAGGCGCAAGCATTCATCAATGCCGATCCCATGAGAAAGTCGCGATTGCCTTGCATGATGTAGACATTCATGCGGCTTGCTGCGTTGCGCAGCACCTTGACGCAATCAAGTTCGAACCCGGATTCGGTCGGTGAACGAGGGCGTTCAAGCACATCGTCACCCACCCAAACTTCAAACAAGTCGCCCAGAATAAAAACGGCATCTGCAGCCGTGTGCTGCAGATAGTGACGCCACGTTTGAAACGTATCTGGTTCATCCGCCTGCAGATGCAGGTCCGAAATGAAGTCAATACAGCGCCAGTGGTCCGGAGCGAGTAGTTCCATCCGGCACGCTGGTTGGTCGTTTACAGTGCGACGGCTTTTTCCATAATGACGTCGTCTTTTGGCACGTCGTCATGGAAGCCTTTGCGGCCCGTTTTGACCGCCTTGATTTTGTCAACCACGTCAGTGCCTGCCACTACTTTGCCGAACACCGCGTAGCCCCAACCCTGTTGAGATGGTGATGTGTGGTTGAGGAACCCGTTATCGGAAACATTGATGAAAAATTGCGCAGTAGCGGAGTGCGGGTCACCGGTACGCGCCATGGCGACCGTGTAGTTGGCATTCTTGAGGCCGTTGTTGGCTTCGTTTTCGATCGGTGCGCCGCAGTCTTTTTGGACCATTCCTGGCTCCATTCCGCCGCCTTGGACCATAAAGCCAGGGATGACCCGGTGAAAAATGGTGTTGTCGTAGTGGCCTTTGGCGACATAGGCCAAGAAGTTGGCGACGGATTTGGGGGCTTTTTCCTGGTCCAGTTCCAAGGTGATGACACCGTAACCTGTGATGCGGAGTTCGACTTGTGGATTGCTCATGATTTATTTCACCAAAGTAGCGGAGTTGATAATGATGGGAGTTTGTGGGACGTCACTTCGAAACGGACCACCGGAGCCAGTGGGGGTGGACTTGATTTTTGAAATCACATCCATTCCGCTTACGATTTTTCCAAACACCGCGTAGCCATAGCCATCAGGCTGGGGTGCATTGAGATTGGCGTTGTCGACGGTGTTGATGAAAAACTGCGCCGTGGCGGAATTCGGGTTGTTCGTGCGCGCCATGGCAATCGTGCCCGTGTCATTTTTGAGGCCATTATTGGCTTCCAAGGGGATAGCTGCACGGGTCGCTTTTTGGTTCAGGTCGACTGAAAAACCGCCACCTTGAATCATGAAGTTGGCGATGACCCGGTGAAAAACCGTGCCATCGTAGTGCTTGTCTTTGACATATTCCAGAAAATTCTCAACCGTTTTGGGTGCCTTGTCGGGATATACCTCGACAACGAAATCTCCCAAGCTTGTTTGAAATTTCACTTTTGGTGCGGTTTGCGACAGCGCCGGACCTGCAAGCAAAAATGCGGCGCAGCCCAACAGCAATGCGCGTCGGGTCGATTGCAAAACTTGAAATGACTTCATAGAGTTCCTTCGAAAAATATCTTCCACTGGGTGCCTTGCCGCATCCAATATTGCCGTTTTGTTAGCCCGGTCTTGGTGCCGTCGGCCACTTCGCCAAACGTAACCACCATGGTGTCGGCCGCGTCCGTCCACCGCAGATAGGACACATCTTTAAGTTGAATCGTTCTGCCTTGCACATTGGCAAGTTCAGTCTTCAAAGTGGGAGTCCACTGCTCAAGAGTTTTCCCATTGCTGCTGAAATCGGGAGTGTAGAAAGCCAAAATCTGACCAAGATTACCGGATGTTTTGGCGTTGCGCCAAGCATGCAGCGCATCTTCAAACGGTTTACCTTCTGTGCGGATGCTGTGCGGAGCGATCCACTGGAGTTGCGTTGCGATGACCACGGGAGTAGTGCGCACTTCAATGGTTCGGATTAACCGGTCAAGGTCCGGGTTGGCCAACACAACACATCCATCCGTTGCCAGGGGTGGGCGCGAAAACTGGTTGGGAGGGGTGCCGTGCAGCCAGATTCCACTACCGGTTTTCCCCCGCTTTGAATCGAGTATGTTGGGATAGTTGATAGGCAGCGCGCCTGAGCCGTAAAAGTCTTTCAGCGATTTGCGGTCCAGATTGCTGGTGATGTAGTACACACCCAGTGGCGTGCGCTGGTCACCTTCAATCGTTTTTGACGTGCCGGCTTTTCCAACTGAAATGTAATAGTCAGAAACCAGATTCAAGCCGGTTGGGGTGTTTTCAAAGAGATACAGGCGGGATTTCGATGCATCCACCGCAATGGCATGCTTTGAACGTTGCGACAGCGCCAGAAATTGTGACGGAATGGTGCCTTCCGGGGGGCGTTCGCGTAGTGCTTTAAGGCGCCGCGAGGATTCTTCTCTTAGCTCATTCAAATTCCCGCTCGCACCCTGACTCAGGGTGCCTTGAACGTCTCCCAGCACTTTGACTGGCCGCGTGCGTGCCGCCAATAAATCGCCATATACGAGTTGTGCCAGTTGGAAGTTAGGCAAGTCATCGACCAGTTGTTCTGCTTTAACCAGTGCGTCCCGGTTTTGCGCCTTACCGATCAGGCTGTAAACCTCGATCAGGCGCGCCTCGGCCACTCCGTCTACGCCTTTGGACGTGGCCACTTGTTGTCGGATTGGCTCTTTCTTGACTTTGCGCGTCTCGGGTGCTGCGTGGACCAAATTTGCGCCTAACAGCAACAGGGTCGCGATTGCCGCTGTGAAATAGGATGCACCCATGTCAGCGGTCAAGGCGAAAAAATGCAGGGGAAT
>CAJASG010000185.1 GCA_903944555.1 uncultured beta proteobacterium | reverse complement strand
TCGGAAAATCGCATCGAGTCCTACCACCAGCTACGATCTACCATTGCCCAAGTGAACGGTAAGAAGCAGCTGACCGGGCGAACGGATTTGGACGTGGCGGTCAGCAACCACTGCGGGCGCCTGATCGCAAACGTCGTGATTGCCTACAATTCCATGCTGTTGTCTGGGCTACTGAGCCGCAGTCTGACAGCGGGCAATGAGAACGAACTGGAATTGCTCAGGCGCATCTCACCAGCGGCGTGGCAGCATCTGCATTTCCTTGGACACTATGCATTTCGCGATAAGGGGAAACCGATTGACCTGGATGCCATCCTGACGGAAATTAACTGGGCTTAAACTGCGTCCGCAATTCGTCCGAGCTACCTACATACCGCGCCTATGAATGTCCAGCATCTACTGCCAAGGTTAACGCTTCACCGTCAGTTTGCCGAAGACCTTTGGGCGGCCAAGGCACCCTGCTTTGCATTGGGCATGGTGGAGGAGCGCCAAGAGCCGATGGGCCTGTTGGCACTGCGTCCACCCAAGGCCATGCCGAAGGAAGCCATGGCCTTGGGCTTCAATTTCGGCCACACCCTGGTGGGCAATGCAGACTTTGAAGTAGTTCAGCTCTTCTTTGAGTTCTATGGTTTTGCCACCTACAGCGTGCTGCTCAATCCCAACAACCCCTTGGTCAAGCAGGTGTTGTCCCATATGCTGGCCAGCAAGCAGTATTTTTTCCTGGCCCTTGCACCCGATGCGACGGTGACAGCCTTTCGCGCGGAGTTTGAGGCCGACCGCTTGGCTGGCTTGCGTGAGCATTGGCCCCGTCTGCAAAACTCCCGTACCAACGATTTGCAGTACCAAAAAGCGGTCAAGGCCATCCAGAAACAGACGCAGGACCCCGACGCTTTGCTGACCTGGGTGTGCCGTTACCAGGTGGACTGTCTGGACCCCCGAAAAGACCCCTTGGAGTTAACCCCCCGCGTCACGCTCATCCTGCATCAAAAAGACACGCTGATTGATGGCGAGCGCATTGCTATCAGCCCGGGGATGACATCACCGCGGATATCAAGACCGGGCAGCGCAGGATTATTGAGTATTTACTGAGCCCGGTGCACTGGGCAGGGGCGGAGAGTTTGCGGGAAAGGTAGGGGAACTGGTAGGAAGACCTAGTGCGAAACAGATTTGAATTTGTAAAGGGAACGAAAAATGACATCAAAATTAACCACAGTTAGACAGTTTTCACCACGAATGCGTATGGCATGGCTGTGGGTTTGCATGCTTTGCAATAGGCTGCACTGCTATTCACTCGGTTGCTGTCGAGGTGTCTGAAGTCACGCACGAGACGGTGCTGTGCTGTCAAGCGACCTATAGTAGCCGCCCCTTCATGGGTATGCCGGACCGCAGCCGTAGCAATAGCCACGTTCGGATTGTTACCCCCCGTATTCCCGGGGAGGACGCTTGTTTGGAATTAAGTGCCGACGGCCAGCTACGCACCGTACCCGGTACGGTGTGTGAGCAGCCAAAGTTGGCCGATGCGCCTTGCAAGGAAAATCCATGAACGCGCGGCGCGCATGGTTGGCATGCATTGCCGCATGGGGTGCCGGTGCTGCCATGGCGGTCGGCATTCGTCGCCCGCGGGACGCTGATACATTGGTGGCGCAGGCGGCTCCTATCGTACCCAAAACGCAGTACCTAGTTTCCGCGATATTGCGCAAAGGCACGCAGGACTACACCATCATGTTGACCCATGGTCGCCAGCCGGCGGTGAGCAAAGATGAGGCGATAGGTCTTTTTGTTCGCTTGGCCATTGTGCAGTTTCCGGGCTATTCGGTTATGGAAACTCTCGCCTCAGAGTTTGATGTTGCGCTGCCTTCTTGCTCTAAAAGTAGTTCTTTTGTGGTGGTGCGTGCATGAGGCATTTGTGCGGCGACAGGAACGATTGCGCTAATACGGAATGGCGCATCCCAGCATGAGTACGGCAAAAAAACTAATTGCAAGCTTTCTTACGCATAGATCTCAACTGATTTCTGGAGGATGCCTTGCGCTTGTTGTTTTCATAACCTTACTTCTATTTGTTAATCTACTTCTCAACGGCATCC
The DNA here is from genome assembly GCA_903944555.1 of uncultured beta proteobacterium. Classification (GTDB taxonomy): domain Bacteria; phylum Pseudomonadota; class Gammaproteobacteria; order Burkholderiales; family Burkholderiaceae_C; genus Allorhodoferax. The sequence continues at coordinate 728 of CAJASG010000185.1, read as the reverse complement.
TTTTTTCCAAATTTTGGTCATCCTTTGGATTGGCGTTGACTGTGCTTGCGTTAGGCACCGTGACGGTAAGGCGTGGGTTTTTGAAAGTTCAAAATAAGCGTCGATTTGGTTTTGTCTCAATTATCTTAAGCATTGGGTCAATGGTGGCCGCGCCTTTGTTCTTTTCCCGTGTAATTCAGCACGCCTTGACTTATGCGAATTTCTATTTTGTGAAAGATGCATATTTGCAGTAAGTTGCAATGGTAGAGAGAACAGAAGAGCCGCGATTCATCACTTTCAGGTGGGATAGTATTAACCAAGAGTTGCTAATTTTCGACGAAAGCAATGAGCTTGATAACGGTGATGGGGTCAAGTCCAAAGACTGGTGGCGACGCGCCAAAGAAAAAGAACATGAGCTAGCTGTTTGTGACTGGTCCAGCACGAAAGTCGCGGAGCATTTTTACAGAGTAGGCGTGCATTGTGAAACCCCCTACTCTGGAAGCCCTATTCCGTCGCCTTAGTAGGTGACATCAATCTCCATTTTCAACACAACGCGGTGACCACTGCCCCCCGCGTCACAATAGATGTCGCCTTCTTAGAACCAAGAACCCAGGGGGCGGCGATGAAGGAAATATGTGGCACGTTACGGACAATCATTCAAGGATCGGGCAGTAGCTCGGCTGTTGCCGCCTGAGAGCGCAACACTGGAGTTGGTGTCCAAGGAAGTTGGAATTTCGTAAGCTCCAATG
>CAJASG010000184.1 GCA_903944555.1 uncultured beta proteobacterium | reverse complement strand
GTATCAACGCCGAAGACCCGTTCCGCAACTTCCTGCCGTCGACCGGCCGCTTGGTACGTTTCGCTCCGCCTGAGCAGACCATGTTCCAGTCCGATACCGAGCATTGGTTTGGTGTGCGCGTGGACACCGGCGTGCAAGACGGTGGCGAGATTCCGATGTACTACGACTCGATGATCGCCAAACTGATCGTGCACGGTACCGACCGGCTGGACGCGATTGCCAAGATGCGCGAAGCGTTGAATGGCTTCGTGATTCGCGGTGTTGGCAGCAATATTCCGTTCCAGGCGGCCTTGCTGGCGCACCCCAAGTTTGTGGCGGGCGACTTCAACACCGGCTTCATTGCCGAGAACTATGCGCACGGCTTCAAGGCCGAGGACGTGCCACACGAAGACCCCTCCTTCCTGTTGGCACTGGCAGCGTTTGTGCGCCGCAAGTCACGCGAGCGGGCTGCCGGTATCAGCGGGCAGTTGCCAGGCTACTCGGTGAACGCGGGCAAGGACTACGTGGTGGTGTCGTTGGGCGCCGATGGTAACAACGCCTACACCCCGGTGCATGTGGATGAATTTGTGGGTGAAACCGGCTCTGCGCGTGTGCGCATGGGCGCAAGCAGCTATGAAATTCGTAGCAATTCACGCTTGAATGACATCTGCATTCGCGGCACCGTCAATGGCCAGCCGTTCACAGCCCAGGTTGAGCGTGGCACACCCAAGAACCCGCTGGCGCTGCGCTTGCAGCACAACGGCACCCGGATCGACGCGCTGGTGGTGTCGCCCCGCATGGCCGAGCTGCATGCGCTGATGCCGCACAAGGCGGCGCCCGACATGAGCCGGTATGTGCTGTCGCCCATGCCCGGCCTGTTGGTCGATGTGGCCGTGGTGGTCGGTCAGAAAGTGCAGGCTGGCGAACGCGTGGCCGTGATCGAAGCCATGAAAATGGAAAACGTGCTGTTCGCCGCGGCGGACGGTGTGGTCGGCAAGGTGCTGGCCGCCAAGGGCGAGAGCCTGACCGTGGACCAGGCGATTGTTGAGTTCGTATGAGCCAAAGACCATTCCAAGTGCTGGGCATCCAGCAAATCGCCATTGGCGGCCCCGACAAAACCAAGCTGCAAAAGCTGTGGGTGGACATGCTGGGGCTGGAAGTCACTGGCACCTTCAGGAGTGAGCGCGAGAACGTGGACGAAGACATCTGCGCCATCGGCTCCGGCCCATTCAAGGTCGAAGTGGACCTGATGCAACCCATTGATCCCGACAAGAAGCCTGCGGTGCACACCACGCCGCTCAACCATGTCGGCCTGTGGATTGACGATCTGCCCACGGCGGTGGAGTGGCTCAGCGCGCAGGGCGTGCGATTTGCGCCGGGCGGTATCCGCAAGGGGGCTGCCGGTTTTGACATCTGCTTTTTGCACCCCAAGTCCAACGACGAGTTTCCGATTGCCGGTGAGGGTGTTTTGATCGAGTTGGTTCAGGCACCACCCGAGGTGGTGAAGGCGTTTATGAGCTTGGCATGCACCTCTTAGAGGTGATGTACATCAAGGTTTGAAACGGGGGGACTAGCTTAGACTCCAAGGTTGCGCGCCAACGCGCGTAGCTAACGAAAATGCGCCTTATTGGTCGCAGAAAGAACCTCAGCGATGTCCACCCCGAATCCTATGAGCGAAGAGTTGCGTCAGTTCTTGGCAGCACCTTCGGGTGCGCCAGTGGCTGCCAACCAGTTTTCCACGCACGGTGTGTGGTCGCCCGGCGTGCGTTTGATGCGCAACCTGAGCTTCGTGGCCAAGGCGCTGATCATTAGCTTGGTGTTCTTGGTTCCGGTGGTGGTGCTGGGGTATTTTTTCACGGCCAGCCAATACGAGCAGATTGATTCTGCTGCAAAAGAGCGTGTCGGGGCGGCTTCATTGCGCCAGTTCGTTCCGGTGTATTCGGCGATCCTGAATGCGCAGAGCACCGCCTTGGCGGCTAAGGGTGCCACGGAGGAGGGCAGCCGCAACCAGCAGGCCCGTGCACAGGCAGACCAAGCCTTGGCCGTATTTGAGAAACACCTGACTGAGTCGCATGATGTGCTGGGGCTTCTCCCCGCGCTGACCAATCTCAAAGCAGCGTGGAACGCCACAGCCCAGTCCCCAGCTTTCGATCCGGTTTCTGCAGCCCTGTTATCGGTCAACGAGAAGGGCTTGCCCGCTTTGGATGCATTGCAGGCAGCACGCGTTGGCGCCATGGAGCGCCGCCTTATCGGGGTTGCTGTTGCCGTCGCGGCAGTTCTGTTGCTTGCGGCTTATCTTTTCTATAGTTTCTTTTTGGTGACGCGGGGTGGTTTGCTGCTCATTAGCCAGCATTTGCAGGAGATGGCAGAGGGAGATTTGCGCAAAGCCCCCAGCATGCCTTGGGGTAATGATGAGCCAGCCAAAGTGATTTTGGATTTGCGCACGGCGTACGACTCACTGCATCTGCTGATTCGCAAGGTGCGTCATTCTGCACGTACCTTGCTGGCGGCCAGCCACGAAATCTCGGAATCCAGTGTAGACCTGTCAAACCGCACGGAAGCTGCGGCGGCCTCGCTGGGGGTGCAGGCGCAGTCCATGGAACAGATTGGCACCACCGTGGCTGCCACCGCAGAGCTCGCAGCCATGGCGGCGGCGTTTGCGGTAGAAAACGCGGATGTGGCGGAAAAAGGAGGCCGGGTGTTTGACGAAGTGGTCAGCACCATGCGCGAGATCCATACATCCTCCAGCAAGATCAGCGACATCATTGGGGTGATTGACAGCATCGCGTTTCAAACCAATATTTTGGCGCTCAACGCGGCGGTGGAGGCTGCTCGGGCCGGGGAGTCCGGCCGTGGCTTTGCTGTGGTGGCAAGCGAGGTGCGAAGCCTGGCAAAACGCAGTGCCGATGCCGCGCGCGAGATCAAGGGCCTGATTTCCGTCAGCGTGGAAAAAGTGGAGGGCGGCACCCGCATCGTCGAAGGTGCCGGAATGACCATGAAAGAAGTGGTCACCAATGCCCGGCAAATCAACGGCTTTTTGGGCGAAATTTCCGTGGCGGCACGTGAGCAGGCGGCCGGCGTGGTCCAGGTTGGCGAAGCGATTCACGCGTTGGACCAAAGCACACAGCAAAACGCTGCATTGGTGGAGGAAACCATGGCAGCCGCAGGCGCATTGCGGCAGCAGGCCGATGCATTGCAGGATGAAATCGGCAATTTCAGGGTCGCGTAAGTAAAAATACCTAAGCTGCGCCAAAAATTCACAACGCTGAGGAGCGACATCCATGAACTTCACCAAGTTTTTCTATGCCGGTATGTGGATCATGCGCAAGATGCGTTTTGCCACCAAGCTCGCCCTGCTGGCGTTGGTGTTGCTGGTGCCCATGCTGGTGGTTGTGGCACAGCTCATTTCCTCGCAGCGCCAGGAAATCGTATTTACCCGCGCCGAACTGGCTGGCATCGGCTTGGTGAGTGACTCCGGTGAGTTGATTCGCCAACTCCAAAGCCACCGCGGACAAACCAATATGGTGCTCTCGGGCAACGCCGCAGCGCAGGCGGGACGGGACAAAACCCGTGATGCCATTCGCCAAGCCCGCGACGTGCTAGACCGCAATCTGTTGGCGTCAGCGGACATGGTGAAGTCTAAGGATTGGTCTGATCTGCGGGCACGGGTGGACGGGCTGGTCAGCGCGCTCGACGGCAAGAACGCACCCGCCAGCTTTGCACTGCACACCGCTCTCATTGAGGACTTCAACCGGTTTGTTTACGGACTCGGCAAGGATTCCAGCCTGTTGTTTGATCCTGATCCAGCTACCTATTTGCTGATGGACATGGTGGTCTCGCGCACCATTCCCTGGACCGAGCAGTTGGGTAAATTGCGGGGGCAGGGCGCTGGGCTGTTGAGCAAGCCGGAGATGGATGAAATCGGAGCCACCCGCATTCGCACCCAACTCGATGCGTTAGACCTTCTGGGGCGCGACCTTCAATACGCGCTCCGGCAAAGGGCGGATTTTGGGGTGGTGGACCCCTTGGGAGAGGCGGCGGTGCAGGCCAGCGCAGCGTTTTCCAGCCAGGCCCGGCTGCGCTTTGCTGCTGGTGCTGCCACGGGTGAGCCGCAAGCCTTTTTTGCGGCGGGCTCCCAAGCCATTGAGGTGGTCAGTAATTACCAGCGCTCGGCGGTGACGGGCGTTAGCAAGCTGCTCCAACAGCGGATCGAAGCCAGTCAGCGCACATTCTGGGCGACCACCATCGGTACAGGCTTGGGCGTGCTGGCCATGCTGTATTTCATGATCGCATTCGAGATGAGTTTTCTGGCCGATTTGCGTCAGGTCTTGATGTTTATGGAGCAGACCGCCAAGGGGAATCTGCGGCACCAAGTCCGTGTACTCGGTAAGGATGAGTTGTCGGATATGTCGACCGCGATGGATACGATGGTCAACCGGTTCTCCTCTATGGTGGCCAGCGTGCGCAGCAATGCTGCATTGGTATCGCACGCGGGCAGTAGCTTGGTGGACGGTAACAGGGCCTTGTCAGACCGTACCGAGCAACAGGCGGCTAATCTGGAGCAAACCGCGGCCAGCGTGCAGGAGTTGTCCTCCACGGTTCAGGAAAACGCGCAGGCCGCGCAGGCCTCCGATGCCACGGCACGCTCTGTGCGAGATGTCGCCGAAAAAGGGGCGCACGGCATGGTGCTGGCCATTGGCTCGATCGAGGCGATCCAAAGCAGCACCAAGCGCATGGATGAAATTGTGAGCGTGATTGATGGGCTGGCTTTTCAGACCAATATCCTGGCCTTGAATGCGGCGGTGGAGGCTGCTCGGGCGGGGGAATCGGGCCGTGGTTTTGCCGTGGTGGCCAGTGAAGTCCGATCCTTGGCACAACGCTCAGCCGAAGCGGCCAAGGAGATCCGTAATTTGATTGGTACCTCCTCGGCCCAAGTGGCCACAGGTGTAGCCCAGATCCGGACTGCAGGTGCCAACATCACCCAAATCGTGGAAGGTATTCGGGATGTAGCGGCCAAGATGTCGCAGATATCCGCCTTCAGTGCGGAACAAAGTACCAGCCTGACGGAGATCACGTCCGCCGTGCGTCAGTTGGACGAAATCACCCAGCAAAACGCGGCCATGGTGGAGACGGCGGTGAACCAGGCGACCGATCTGGAAGAGCGGGCGTCCACCTTGTCCGAATCTGTCGCGGTGTTCCAGTTGCAGCAAGGTACCGCAGGTGAGGCGCGTGCACTGGTGGACGAAGCGGCAGCGTACCGCCGCCAATGTGGCTCACGGGATACCTTTTTGCGCGATCTGACGTCGGTGGATAAAGGTTTCTTTGACCGTGACATGTATGTCTTTGTGCTGGACGGCAATGGCACCTATCTGGCCTTTGGCGGCAACCCTGCCAAGGTGGGAACACGGGTGCAGGACATTGCGGGTATCGACGGTCAGGGCCTGCTGAATGCAATTGTCGCCAAGGCGCAAAATGGCTCGGGCTGGGTGGAGTACGACATTGCCAATCCAGTCACCGGCAAGGTGCAAACCAAAATGTCGTTTGTCCAGCTGGTGGACGATGTCTATTTGGGCTGTGGGGTGTACAAACACCTGGCAGCAAGCTGATCCGCTAACTAGACGCGTTTGGCACGTGCTCGCGCCAGGGCCGCTTCAATTACCGCCCGCTTTTTGTCCAGAATGGCCGGGTCGGTATGTTGCGAGTGGGCGGGCAAGTCGGCCAACTTGGTGAGTGCCTTTTCTTCAAGCCTTTTCTCGTTTTCACCCACCTCCCACGTGCGCCGGTAGCTAGCAAATTCATAGCGCTTTCGGGCAGTGTCGGCCAATGTTTGTGGCCAGGCGCTCCATCCTGTTGCTGTACCGCTAACGTTTTCCAGCACGATGCAGTCCACCGGGCACACAGGAAGGCACAACTCGCACCCGGTGCAGTGCGCTTCGATCACGGTGTGCATGCGCTTGTTGCTGCCCACAATGGCGTCGGTCGGGCAAGCATTGATGCACAGGGTGCATCCAATGCACCAGTCTTCGTCAATGAAGGCTACGGTGCGAGGCCCCTCAACACCAAACGCTGGGTCTAAAGGTTTGGCCGTGAGACCCGTGAGTTGCGCCAGTCGGACGATGCCTTGTGTGCCGCCTGGAGGGCACTGGTTGATGTCGGCTTCTGAGGCTGCGATGGCGTGTGCGTAGGCCGCACAGTCCGGGTAACCACAGCGGGTGCACTGGGTTTGGGGCAGCGCATCCAGAATGCGCGCGGCAAGCGCCGCATTCTGGACGGCCCCGGTTTTCACTTCTTGCCGGGCGCGCGTTTGGTTGCTACTGTTTTTGTAGCTGCTTGCGCAGTCTTTACGGGGGCTACAGCCACTTTTGGCGCTGGTTTTGCAGCCGCTTTGGTCACCACTGCAGGTGTAGCGACAGGTGTCTCGGCCACAACGGGCGCTATTGCGACTGGTGTTACCACTGGCGCTGCGGCTTGAACTGGCACCGCTGGCACGGCGGTAGTCACCCGTGCGGCGTTTTTGACGAGTTCAGTTTCCACCACGGGCGCTTTGGCAAGCACCGGTTTGGCGACGCTTGCCTTGCTGGTCACAACCTTGACTGGAGTGGCTTTTGCGGCTGGTGCTTTCACTGCAGGCGCTTTTGCGACTGGAGCCTTCACAACTGCAGCTTTGGCTTCAACCGTGTTGTGGGCGCTGATGAATGCCTTGACCTGTGGGTACACATGCTCACGCCAGCGCTTGCCGGAGAAGATGCCGTAATGGCCTGCACCTTTGGCTTCAAAGTGCTTTTGAAGGGACTTGGGGACCCCGGTGCAGATTTCATGCACGGCTTGGGTCTGGCCGGTGCCAGAGATGTCATCCAACTCGCCTTCGACCGACATCAGTGCGGTGGTTTTGATATCGGCCGGACGCACGCGTTCAATTTTTCCGTTTACGCCCTTGATGTCCCAAGTGCCGCTGACCAGACTGAAGTCCTGGAACACCACACGGATGGTTTCCAGGTAATAGTCGGCGTCCATGTCCAGGACCGCGTTGTACTCGTCGTAAAACTTACGATGGGCTTCGGTGCTGGCATCGTCGCCCTTGATCAGGTCTTTGAAGTAGTCGTAATGGCTCTTGGCATGGTTCTTGGGGTTCATCGCCACAAAACCGGTGTGCTGCAGAAAGCCTGGGTACACGCGACGTCCGGCACCCGGGAAGTTGTCTGGCACGCGGTAAATGACGTTGTTTTCAAACCAGCTGTGGCTCTTGGTGGTGGCCAGGTTGTTCACGCCGGTGGGCGACTTACGCGCGTCGATCGGGCCACCCATCATGGTCATGGACAAGGGGGTCATCTCGCCGCGACTGGCCATGAGCGACACCGCTGCCAGCACGGGTACGGTGGGCTGGCACACGCTCATCACGTGGCAGTTTCCGTATTTATTTTGAACGTGGCGGATAAATTCCTGCACATAGTTCACGTAGTCGTCGAGGTGGAATTCACCTTCGGACAACGGGATCAAGCGTGCATTTTTCCAGTCAGTGATGTAGACCTTGTGGTCCTTGAGCATCGTTTTGACAGTGTCGCGCAACAGCGTGGCGTAGTGCCCTGACAGCGGAGCCACAATCAGCACGGCTGGCTGGCCTTTGATTTTTCCCAGCGTGGTCGTGTCGTCACTGAACCGCTTGAAACGCCGCAATTCGCAGAACGGCTTGTTGATCTCAACCCGTTCGTGGATGGCGACCTCAACACCATCAACATCAATGGTGCGCAGGCCAAACTCTGGCTTTTCGTAGTCCTTGCCCAAACGGTGCATCAGGTCGTAACCGGCCGAAATGCGTTGCGCAAACGGGTTTTTTCCGGCGAGAGACTGGGGGTTGCCGTAGACCTTGGCCGCAGCTTGGGCCAGATCGGTAAACGGCTCCATGAGAGTGCGTTGCGATTCGTAGAGTTTGTACAGCATGGGGGTCTCACTTTTAGAAAATGTTGCAGTGCAATATAACAGTTTTTGCTGTCGTATTGCTGATGGCTGTCTTTCCCGCGACTGCGAATTGAACGGCTCGGGGGGGCGCCAATAACCTTATTGACGCGAATATGGCGGGGTTCGGCCACCTGTGTGTTTCGGCGCATTGCGGTCTGAAACCTTTGGAATACAAAAACTTATTGTCATTTTTGAGTGCTATTTTGCTACTATTTTCATAGCTTAATGCGCCCGCTATATGGGTGCTGTAGCTTGATGTGAGTCAAATATTCCCAAGTCATTCTCACGTAATATGGAGATGCCATGCTGGCTTGCCGGTTCACGGCAATGTGGACCAGTGGAGGATTCAATGAAAAATAACCAGCCTGTCACCCAAATCGAATACGTCCTGCGGGATAACCAGTCTCCGATTTCGCGCACTGACACCAAGGGCAACATCGTTTTTGCCAATGCCGACTTTATTGAAGCCAGCGGTTTTAGTGAAGAAGAACTTCTGGGCGCCCCGCACAACATGGTGCGTCACCCGGACATGCCGGTGCAAGCCTTTGCGGACATGTGGAAGTACCTTCAGGTGGGGCGATCTTGGACGGGCATGGTGAAAAACCGCCGTAAAAATGGTGACCACTATTGGGTGCTGTCCAACGTATCGCCTATGTGGGAGAACGGTACAGTGGTGGGATTTGCATCGGTACGCATGAAGCCTGCGCGTGAGGCCATTGACGCTACTGAGGCCTTGTACCGCCGTTTTCGCGAAGGCGCTGCCAGGGGCTTGCGCATAGAGCGGGGGAATGTGGTGCGCTCCGGGCTGTTGGGTTGGGTGGACCAACTCATCCATCCCGGGATTCGGGGGCGCCTGGTTTACCTGATGTTGCTGGCTTCCATTCTCATTGGTGCCGTCGGTTGGTTGGGGCTCTCGGGCATGAACGCCAGTAACACCAACGTCCAGTCTTTGTACAAGGAGGGTGCGAGCGCTGTTATCCACCTGGACACTATTGCCCGTTTGCAATTGCGCAATCACATGGCTTTGCCAGCGGCCGTTGCCATGTCCAACCCCCAGGAAACACAAAGACTGGTGGCAGAGATTGAAAAGAACAGCGAAGCCATTAATAAAACCTGGGACCACTATCTGGCCATTGGCCATACGCCTGAAGAAAAGAAAATTCAGGACGAATTTGTGGCATTGCAAGCGCGCTACACCAACGAGGGTTTAAAGCCTGCGTTGCAAGCCATGCGCAGCAACGATCTTGGTCAGCTAATTGGCATCTACCGGAGTAAAGCGGACCCACTTTTTGAGTTGGTGCAGGGAAATATGGATGTGCAGTTAAGGCAGCAAGATGCCAACTCCAAGCAAACCATGGACGACTCCCATTTGGCGTTTAGCCGGGCGCGTATTGCTGGCGTGCTGGGCATCCTGATCGGCTTGTTCATCATTTGGGCCTTGGGTTGGCGTTTGCAGCGCGCCATCACCGGCCCGGTCAATGCGGCGGTTGCGATTTCCAAGCAAATTGCGGTGGGTTACCTGGCCAACAAGATTGACAACTCCGGCAGCGACGAAGTGGGCCAATTGATGCATGCGCTGTTTGCCATGCAAAAGGCGCTGTCTTCCATGGCGCATACCGTTCTTACCAGCGCTGAATCGGTGGGTGCAGAGGCCCACGCCATCAGCCAGAGCAATGAGGCTCTGGCGGGGCGCACGGAAGAGCAGGCATCCTCACTTCAAGAGACGGCGTCTAACATGGAAGAGGTTTCCACCACCGTCAAGCACAACATTGACAATGCCAAAGCCGCGAACCAACTGGTGCAGGAGGCAGGCACCATCGTGACCCAAGGGGGGGCCGCCATGGATAAAGTGGTGGGCACCATGGACAGCATTGCCAGCAGTTCGCGCAAGATCACAGACATCATTGGGGTGATTGATGGCATTGCCTTTCAGACCAACATCCTGGCGTTGAACGCCGCCGTGGAGGCTGCGCGGGCTGGTGAGCAGGGTCGAGGTTTTGCCGTGGTGGCCAGCGAGGTGCGCAGCCTGGCAGGCCGCAGCGCAGAGGCTGCCAAAGAAATCAAGGGCTTGATTGAAGACTCGGTACACCAGGTGGAAAACGGCCTGACCCAGGTCAGTGATGCCCGCAAGACCATCGATTCGTCCATTGAAGCGGTGCAACGGGTGGCCGCTTTGGTGGCCGAAATCTCAAATGCCTCCGTCGAGCAAGGTATTGCAATTGACCGGGTGGCGCAACTTATTGTGCATATTGACGAAGCGACACAGCAAAACGTTCCCATGGCGGAAAGCGCGGCCCAATCCGCACGGGCTTTGGAGGAGCAGGGCCGCGGCTTGGTGCGCACGGCGGGTGTATTTAGATTGCAGTAATTTTTAGAGTAATAAAAGGAAAGTTTTTTGTATGAATTTTGCGGATATGAAAATCTCTACCCGGCTCATTCTTGGGTTCGGCATGTTGGCGCTGTTGATTGGCCTTATGGGGGCCATCTCTGCGGTAAAAATTACGGCCGTGGGCGAGTTGGTTGAAAAGCTGGTCAATGACCGTATTCCCAAGGTCGTATCGCTTTATGAAGCGGAAGGGGAGATCAACAAGGTGGCACGTGCCACCCGTAACATGGTGATCCTTACAGATGCCGCTGAGATTAAACAAGAGGGCGCACGCATCGCCGAGGCACGCAACAAAATCAGTGAGCATTTTAATAAGCTCTCAGCAGAAATTAGCAGCGACTCTGGCAAAGCAAGCTTTGCTAAGGTCACAGAAGCCCGTACAAAGTATGTGGCGCAGTTGGAGAAGTTTGAAGGTTTGGTGGCAGCAGGCAACACCGATGACGCCAAAGCCGTTTTGATGGGTGAAATGCGCACAGTGCAGACCGCCTACTTGGCGGCTTTGGATGGCATGATCCGCATCCAGGATGAGTACATGGATGCCGCCGCCAAAGACGCCCGCGCAGCCGTGGCCAGTTCGAAGATGATCATGGGGGTCGCAGTCGCCATTGCCTTGGCGTTAGCGGTGACGGGCGCACTTTGGATTATTCGTGCCATCACACAACCTATCCAGCAGGCGGTGCAGATCTCACGCGCTGTTGCGGCGGGCGACCTGAGCATGCAGTTTGAAGCCCAGGGCAATAACGAGACCGGGCAGCTGCTGTTGGCACTCAAGGACATGCAGGCCAGTCTGGTGAAAGTAGTGGCCAATGTCCGTCAGGGCTCCGAGGGCGTTTCCACAGCCAGCTCGGAAATCGCCCAGGGTAACCATGACCTGTCGGCCCGCACAGAAGCCCAAGCCAGCGCGCTGGAGCAAACGGCGGCGTCCATGGAGGAGCTCAGCGCCACGGTGAAGCAAAACGCCGACAGCGCCCGTCAAGCCAACCAGCTGGCCATGAGTGCGTCTACGGTGGCGGTCCAGGGGGGTGAGGTGGTGGCCCAAGTGGTGGACACCATGAAAGGCATCAACGATGCCTCGCGCAAGATTTCGGACATCATCAGCGTGATTGATGGCATTGCCTTTCAGACCAATATTTTGGCGCTGAATGCGGCGGTCGAAGCTGCCCGTGCGGGTGAGCAGGGTCGGGGTTTTGCGGTGGTCGCCAGCGAGGTGCGCTCGCTGGCCGGACGGTCTGCCGACGCAGCCAAAGAAATCAAGAGCCTGATCAACGCCAGCGTAGAGCGCGTGGAGCAAGGCACCGCGCTGGTGGACCAGGCGGGTTCCACCATGACCGAGGTGGTCGGCAGCATTCGCCGCGTGACGGACCTGATGGGGGAGATCAGTGCGGCCAGCAATGAGCAAAGTGCGGGGGTGTCGCAAGTGGGCGAAGCGGTGACGCAGATGGACCAGGTTACGCAGCAAAATGCCGCGCTGGTGGAAGAAATGGCCGCCGCAGCCAGCAGCCTCAAGTCCCAAGCACAAGACTTGGTGCAAGTGGTGGCGGTATTCAATCTGGGAGACAACCATGCGCAGGTCGCGCGCGCGCACCAGCCGACCCCAATGCGGACCCAACCGGCCTCCAACTTGGCCTACAAAAAGTCCCCTGTCACGAAATCGGTAGCGTTTGCTGCGCCCAAGGCCCGGGCCATTGCGGCACCGTTGAAGCAGTTGGCGTCCACGCCTGTTGCTGCCAAAGCCAGCCCCAAGGCCGCTCCCGCACCCTCTGCGGATGAATGGGAAACTTTTTAAGAGGCTCGGCGGGTATCAGCTCTTTTGCGGGTACCCGGTAATTTCCTGAATGGCGACATACAGCGGCTGCAGGCGCTTGTACATGCGGCAGTACACGCGGCGGTAGAGTTGTTCATAGGTTTGCGCATGCTCCGGTTCGGGCATGAACACCTCACCGATGCGGGTCATCTCGGCAATGGCCGTGGCAAAGTCGGGGTGCAGCTTCAGGCTCACCGATGCCAGCACCGCAGCGCCCAGTCCACTGGTCTCATACAGGTGGGGGCGCTCGCAGGGCAGGTTAAAAATATTGGCGGTGATTTGCATGGCGGCATCGCTTTGTGAGCCACCACCGGACACGCGCACCTTGGTGATGCGCGTGCCGCCACGCTTTTCAATGCGTTCCTTGGCCTCGCGCAGCGCGTAGGTCAGGCCTTCCAGAATGGCGCGGTACAGGTGGGCCCGCTTATGCACATCGCCAAAGCCAATAATCGCGCCTTTTGCCTCGGGGCCCGGCACCTTGATGCCAGGGTTCCAGAATGGCTGCAGCATCAGGCCTTGTGCTCCCGGCGGCACAGCATTCACCAGTTCGTCAAAAAGGGTCTCGGGCGCCACGCCGCGCTCTTTGGCAATCTGCTGCTCATGCAAGCCAAACTGCTCCTTGAACCAGCTCACCATCCAAAAGCCCCGGGTGATCTGGATTTCGGTATTGAAATGTTTGGGCACCGCCGCTTGGTACGGGGGAATAAACGGCGTGGCTTCCAGGTAGCGCGGGGTGGTCGTGTTGATGGTGGCCGTGGTGCCGTAGGAAAGGCAGGCAATCTCCGGTGTGAGGCAACCCGCACCAATCACTTCGCAGGCTTTGTCGGCGGCTCCGGCAATCACCGGCAAGCCCTCGGGAATGCCGGTGGCCATGGCTACCTGCGCGTTCACTGTGCCGATGATCGTCCCTGCGGGCACCAGCTCGGGCAGCATGGAGGGCGTGATGGGCATGGCCTGCCATTTCCAGTCGGATGCGGCTGCCCAGCAGCCCTTTTTGTAGTCAAACGGCACGTAGCCCACCTGGCTTGCCACCGAATCCACAAAACGGCCGGTAAAGCGGTAGTTCAGGTAGCCCGAGAGCAGCAGGTATTTATCGGTTTGGGCCCAGAGGGCGGGTTGGTGCTGCGCTATCCAGTTGGCTTCGGCCTCTTTCTGAAAATGTTTGACCGTGTCCCGCATGCCGATGAGTTTGAAGGCGGCTTCCCACCACCATTTCAGATTGGGGGTTTGCTCGGCGCGGCGCTGGTCCAGCCAGATGATGGCCGGGCGCAGGGCTTGGCCGTGCTTGTCCAGCGCAATGGTGGTGCCGCGCTGGGTGGTGATGACCACGCCTGCAACGGCGCTTTTGGGCACACTGGTGTTGGCCCACAGGCGCTGGCAGGCTTGGCACAGGGCTTGCCAGAATGCCTCGGGGTCGTTCTCCACCCAACCGGGCTGGGACGACTGGTAGGTATCTATGGTGACCTGCGATTTGTCCACCAGATTGCCGTGCAGGTCAAACAACAGGGCACGCACGCTTTGGGTGCCATTGTCGATGGCCAAAATATAGGTCTTGCTCATGCGGTGTGGCTCCGGTCAGGTCGTGCTTTGCGGCGTGGTGGACTTTGGCAATGTGTAGTGCGTGGCGATCAGCGCGCGGTAGCGCTCGATCTCTGCATGCCATTGGTCTGCATCCCATGGCAAATGCGCCGCGCACAAGGTGCGTATGCGCTCCAAGTGGTCCAGCCCACCGCGTGGCAACAACAGTCCCAGCCGGGTTCGGCGGAGCAGCAAATCGTCCAGATGCACCACGGCTTCCGACCTGGCCGCAATTGCAAGTTCCAGCCACAGGGTGTTGGTCCCGGGAATGGTTTGCAAATCGGCATCGCCGGCATCGGCGGCCAGCATTTCGGCCTGGTAGCCGTAACGTGCCGCCAAGCGGTAGCGTGTGGCTGCGCTCCAGTGCGGGTTGAGGGCCGGTGTGCCGGTAAACAGGGCGGCCTTGTCGCTGGCAAAGGGCTTACCTGCGTGTGGCGCGGCCAATGCCAGTGCGTCTTGCGCCATCAGCCGGAAGGTCGTGAGCTTGCCTCCGGTGAGGGTGATCAGGCCCGACTCGTCCAGCACCACATGGTCGCGCGTGGCTTTGGAGGCCTCACCCTTGCCATCGTCCACCACCGGGCGCACGCCCGCATAGGTCGCGCTGACATCGGAAGGTGTCAGCGCGGCGGCGGGGAACTGGTCGTTCACGGCTTCCAGCAGGTAGTCCACCTCCGCTTGCGTGATGCGGGCTTCGGTATTGAGGTCACCCGTGTGGTCCAGATCGGTGGTGCCAATCAGCGTGGCCCCCTCCCAGGGGTAGAGAAACACCGGGCGGCCATCGCGGGGGTGCATCATGCTAATGCTTTGCGCTACCG
>CAJASG010000183.1 GCA_903944555.1 uncultured beta proteobacterium | reverse complement strand
TTGGCCTGGTCCCGGATGTAGGGGGTGGGTATTTTCTGAGTCGTTGCCCCGGTCGGACCGGTGAGTGGCTGGCGTTGACTGGTGAGGCGATGGATGCAGGTGCGGCAATAGCGCTGGGCTTGGCGGATGCCTGCCTGGATGTGGCCCGGCTGGAAGACGCGTGGGATGCTTTAGCCACTGTACACCTCGGTGAGCCTGCAGCATTGGAAGATTGGATTGCTATGTGTTCGATAGCTGGTTGCGCATATTCAGCGGGGGCTAGAGGCCTAATTGACCACTATTTTTCACTCGACAGCGTGCCTGAGATCATTCAGGCGTTGGAGGCAGACGGTGGCGAGTGGGCGCAAAGCACCGCAGCCACCTTGCGCAAGCGTTCGCCCTTGATGCTGCATGTGGTGTTGGAGCAGGTACGCCGCGCCCGCACGATGAGCTTGGCCGAGGACCTGCGCATGGAGCGCAACATCGTGCGCCATTGCTTCAGCACGGTCCACCTGTCGCGTTTTGGTGTGACTTCGGAAACCGTTGAGGGTATTCGGGCGCTGGCGGTGGACAAAGACCATACGCCACAGTGGAATCCGCCGCGTATCGAAGATGTGACGGCCGAGCAGGTGGCTCCATTTTTTGAATCACCCTGGCCGGCTTGGGCACACCCATTGCGGGATTTGGTCTAACACCCTGGCAAAGCCGGGGGGGCGTGCCTGCCGAATCTATTTGCTGTAGCTCTTCATGGCCCGCGCAACTTCGCGCTTGCCCTCACGGTCTTTGATAGTGTCGCGCTTGTCATGTTCGGCCTTGCCCTTGGCCAATGCAATGTCGCACTTGATTTTGTTGTCTTTCCAGTGCAGGTTGAGCGGCACCAGGGTGTGTCCTTTTTGCTCGACCTTGCCAATCAGACGCTTGATCTCTTCCTTGTGCAGCAAGAGCTTCTTGGTGCGCACCTTGTCGGGGCTGATGTGCGTGGATGCGGTTCCCAGCGGTGTGATTTGCAGGCCAATCAGGAACAGCTCGCCATTGCGCACCACCACATAGCCATCGGTCAATTGCACCTTGCCCGCGCGCAGTGATTTGACCTCCCAGCCTTCCAGTACCAAGCCCGCCTCGAAGCGTTCTTCAATGAAATAGTTGTATGCGGCCTTCTTGTTGTCGGCAATGCGGTTAGCGGTATCGGGTTTTTTGGCCATGGGCAGTAATTGGGGATGACAGACGGAAAAGGAAGTGGCGCTTCAGGCCTTGACTACAATCCCGCGCAGACCCCTATTCTATGAAAACCGTAACGAAGTCCGTCCTGATCTGGTACACCCCCGCAGAAATGTATGTGCTGGTGACCGATGTCGCTCAATATCCGCAGTTTTTGCCATGGTGCGACCATGCCAATGTGCTTGTGCAGGATGCAGATGGAATGACCGCCGAAGTGGGAATTTCATTCGGTGGGGTGCGCCAGACGTTTACCACCCGCAATATTCATACGCCATCAAGCCGGGTGGATATGCAATTGGTCAAAGGCCCTTTTTCACGGCTGGATGGGCAGTGGGATTTTCATGTTCTGGGTGATGGAACCCAGCGCGCTTGCAAGGTTGAGCTGACACTCAATTACGGCTTTGACAACGCGACGCTCGGCAAGCTGGTTGGCCCCGTGTTTGACAAAATTGCCGCCAACATGGTGGATGCCTTCGTCAAGCGCGCGCAACAGGTTTACGGGGATTAGGATGCAAATATCCATCTCGGTTGTGTACTCGCCAAGGCCTCGGCTTATCCGCGAAGTGGAGCTTTTTGTGGAGCCAGGGTGCACGGTGGGGCAGGCGGTGCAGCTCAGTGGAATTCTGCTTGAGATGTCACCAGAGCAAATCGAATCTGCAGAATTGGGCGTTTGGGGCCGTAAAGCGCTTGCCAAACAGGTATTGCGTGCTCACGATCGTGTGGAAATCTATCGTCCGCTCACCGTGGACCCCAAGGTGGCGCGTCGAGAGCGTTTTGCACGTCAAGGGGCCAAGACGGCGGGCCTGTTTGCCAAGCGCCGCGTGGGCGCGAAGGCTGGGTACTAGGCTAAGCGTTGGAGGCCCGTGGGCCTATTTGCAGTCCGCTGCAATGACGCTTTGAATGCGTTTGAGTTCCTCTGCACGCGCGGCGTCATCCAATATTTCTTTTTCACCAGCTGCGTTTGAGCGTGATATGCGCACGCCGGAGTCGTAGGTTGTCTTTGCTTGCTTGGCACGGGCACAGTTCTCTACCTTGGCCTTGGTAACGCGCTCTTCCTCAGCCTTGCGTTTGGCTATTTCTGCATCGGTGGCCTGCTTTTTCTTGGCTTCCAACTCTTTGTCCACACCAACCCCTTTGGCGGGTGCTGCGGTGGATGCTGGGACCGGACTTGCTGGCGCTGCTTCAACGCCGGCCGCGGCCGCTTCAGCTGCCGGGGTGCTGGACGCACGACCCTGTGGGCGTTTGACAATGTTCTTGTCCAAGACGTCAACTGGCGGCGCGCGATCGCTGAACACCTTGCGCCCGTCCTTGTCGATCCATTGCCACTGGGCGGCCGCTGCAACACAGGTTCCGACCAACGCCATTGCTAAAAGTGTTTGAAACAGTTTCATGTTGCCAGTGTAGCCGCCTAGGCCGGGCTGGGCAAAAAGAAGCGGTTGGCATTGCACGGGTACAATCGACTATTTGGAGCTTAGACATGCGCCTTATCGGCAAAGCGCTCACCTTCGACGATGTCTTGTTGGTGCCAGCGTTCTCCCAAGTCCTTCCTAAGGACACATCCCTCGCCACCCGGTTTTCCCGCAATATCGCGCTGAACATGCCCTTGGTCTCTGCCGCCATGGACACGGTCACCGAAGCACGGCTGGCTATTGCCATTGCCCAGGAGGGCGGTATCGGCATTGTTCACAAGAATATGTCGGCGCAAGAGCAGGCCGCGCAAGTAGCCAAAGTCAAGCGCTATGAGTCGGGTGTGTTGCGTGATCCGGTGGTCATTACCCCGCACCACACGGTGCGTCAGGTGATGGACCTGTCCGAGCAATTGGGCGTGTCCGGTTTTCCGGTCTGTGATGGTGGCAAGGTGGTCGGCATTGTGACCGGGCGCGATCTGCGCTTTGAGACGCGTTACGACCTGCCTGTTAGCCACATCATGACGCAGCGCGACAAACTGGTCACTGTGCCCGATGGCACGACCTTGGCGCAGGCCAAAGTGCTGCTGAACCAGTTCAAGATTGAACGCTTGTTGGTTGTCAACGACTCCTTTGAACTCAAGGGTCTCATCACCGTCAAAGACATCACCAAGCAAACCAGTTTCCCCAATGCAGCACGCGATGCCTTTGGCAAGCTGCGCGTGGGTGCTGCAGTGGGCGTGGGCGAAGGAACCGAAGAGCGTGTGGAAGCGCTGGCCCGTGCCGGAGTCGACGCCATCGTGGTGGACACGGCACATGGCCACAGCAAAGGCGTGATTGAACGCGTGCGCTGGGTCAAGCAAAACTACCCGCACATTGACGTGATTGGCGGCAATATTGCGACTGGTGCAGCAGCGCTGGCATTGGTCGAAGCCGGTGCCGATGCGGTCAAGGTTGGTATTGGCCCTGGCTCCATCTGTACTACCCGTATCGTGGCGGGCGTTGGCGTGCCCCAGATCATGGCGATTGACAGCGTGGCGACGGCCCTCAAAGGAACAGGCGTTCCCCTGATTGCCGACGGTGGTATCCGGTTCAGTGGCGACATAGCCAAAGCGCTTGCAGCGGGTGCAAGTTCCGTGATGATGGGTGGCATGTTCGCAGGAACCGAAGAGGCGCCGGGCGAAGTCATTTTGTACCAGGGGCGCAGCTACAAGAGCTACCGCGGTATGGGCAGCATTGGCGCCATGCAGCAGGGCAGTGCGGACCGTTACTTCCAGGAATCCACTACTGGCAATCCCAATGCCGACAAGCTGGTGCCTGAAGGCATTGAAGGACGTGTGCCTTACAAAGGCTCCATGGTTTCCATCGTGTTCCAGATGGCGGGTGGCGTGCGTGCCAGCATGGGTTATTGCGGTTGCGCCACGATCGAAGACATGCAAAACCAGGCCGAGTTTGTGGAGATCACGACCGCTGGCATCCGCGAAAGCCATGTCCACGATGTGCAAATCACCAAAGAAGCGCCCAACTACCGCGCGGATTGAGTCGTTTAAGACCTCAAAGGCGTCTCGCAGCAGACGCCTTTTTTACTTTTAACCTTTCTTGTTGATCGCAAGCTATGCACCAAAAAATCCTTATCCTCGACTTCGGCTCTCAAGTCACCCAACTGATCGCCCGGCGTGTTCGGGAAGCGCATGTGTTTTGCGAAGTGCATCCCTGTGATGTGACGGACGACTGGATTCGTGCCTACGCCCGCGATGGCAAGCTCAAGGGCATTATTTTGTCCGGCAGCCACGCCAGCGTGTACGAAGAAACGACCGACAAGGTGCCTCAGTCGGTGTTTGAGTTGGGCGTTCCGGTGCTGGGTATTTGCTATGGCATGCAAGCCATGGCGCACCAGCTCGGTGGCGTAGTTCAAAGTGGCCACAAGCGTGAGTTCGGCCACGCCGACGTGCGCGCGCATGGCCACACCCAGTTGTTGGAAGGTATTCAGGACTACGCTACCTCTGAAGGCCATGGCATGTTGCAGGTCTGGATGAGCCACGGCGACAAGGTCACTGAGTTGCCGCATGGCTTCAAGCTGATGGCCAGCACCGATAGCTGCCCGATTGCCGCGATGGCGGATGAGGATCGCCGTTTCTACGGGGTGCAATTCCACCCAGAGGTGACACACACCAAGCGCGGCGCTGCCATTCTGGAACGCTTTGTGCTGGAGATTTGCCAAACCCGTCCTGACTGGATCATGGGTGACTACATTGCCGAAGCCGTTGAAAAGATCCGTGCCCAAGTCGGAAAAGAAGAGGTCATTCTCGGCTTGTCTGGTGGTGTGGACTCCTCCGTGGCGGCAGCCTTGATTCACCGCGCCATTGGGGACCAGCTTACCTGCGTGTTTGTGGACCACGGTTTGCTGCGTCTGGACGAAGGAGACATGGTGATGGACATGTTTGTTGGCAAGCTGCACGCCAAGGTGGTGCGGGTGGATGCTGCGGACCAGTTCCTTGGGCATCTGGCGGGGGTGAGTGAGCCCGAAGCCAAGCGCAAGATTATTGGTCGTGAGTTTGTGGAAGTTTTCAAGGCCGAGGCCGCCAAGCTCAAAGGCGAGGGTGCCTTGGGTGCCAAGTGGCTGGCACAGGGCACCATTTACCCGGATGTGATCGAGTCCGGTGGGGCCAAGACCAAAAAAGCGGTGGTCATCAAGAGCCACCACAACGTAGGCGGCTTGCCCGAGCAGCTGGGTCTGAAGTTGTTGGAGCCACTGCGCGAGTTGTTCAAGGATGAAGTGCGTGAGTTAGGTGTGGCGCTGGGTTTGCCTTACCACATGGTGTACCGCCATCCCTTCCCAGGCCCTGGCTTGGGCGTGCGGATTTTGGGTGAAGTGAAGAAGGAATACGCCGACCTGCTGCGCAGTGCCGACGCCATCTTCATCGAAGAGTTGCGCAACTTCATCGACGAAGAAACCGGCAAATCCTGGTACGACCTCACCAGCCAGGCCTTCACCGTGTTTTTGCCGGTGAAGAGCGTGGGCGTGATGGGCGATGGCCGCACCTACGATTACGTGGTGGCCCTGCGCGCAGTGCAAACCAGCGACTTCATGACCGCCGATTGGGCCGAGCTGCCCTATGCGCTGCTCAAGAAAGTGTCCAGTCGCATCATCAACGAAGTGCGCGGTATTAACCGGGTTACGTATGACGTGAGCTCCAAGCC